>CAYMJZ010000063.1:0-4387 GCA_964391445.1 Candidatus Woesearchaeota archaeon | reverse complement strand
TCTTTGCTCGTCTAATAGATTAGTATAAACTCTTGAAGATAGTAAGCCTTCTTTGTTTAATTGTTTTTCGTGATCTGTATTATGAAGATAAACTAGTAAGAATATAGTTATAAGGCTTATTATTACATAAATAAATAATATATTTTTATAAATTTTATAATTAACCATTTTTATAATTGTTTAATCTTTTCATTAATTCTATTATTCTTCTTTTTCTTGTTTCTGGAGATTTTGCCTTTAGAATCGCTCTTAAGTACATTTTTTTCTGAGATTTTGATAGTTTTTTGTATTCCTTTTCTAAGTTTTCCTTTTGTATTTCTTTCTTTACATCTGTTGGAGTGTTAGGATCTTTAGGAATTCCAAAATCTAATGTCGGTCTTGAAAGGCCCTCATTGAATCTTTTTAGACCTTCAGGAGACATTTTATTTAGAGAAATCATTTCTCTTGCGTATTTCAGAGTGTTGTCGCTCCATGTGCTCTTGTCCGTTCTTCTTCTGAAATGCCTTATGTATCTGTCATTGTCAAGTTTTTTTATTGTGGTGTCTATCCATCCGAAGCATATTGCTTCCTTCATTGAATCAAGATGAGAAATTGTTCCTTTTCCGGTGTGTTTCTTATTAATTATTAATGCTATACTTGATTCCTTTAAGTGATTTTCCTTTAACCAGTTTCTCCATTCTTCTGGTGATGCACAATGGATGTGGATTGTTTCTTTTTTATTTGCCATTTATTTAATGGTTTGATTAAATTTATATAGCTTGTTTTTTACTTTTTAATATGAATAGGATTTTTTTAGCAATATTAATCGTAATCTTTGGACTAGGAGTTACTGCTTTTATTAGGTTGTCTTCAGATTCTTCAGCAAATATTGTTTCTGAATCTAATCCTGAAGATTTAAACCCTACTTCAGATAAAATAACTTTGCAAGTTCTTGAGCAACATAGCTCTTCAGAAGATTGTTGGGTAGCATACGATGGAAAAGTTTATGATGTAACATCTTTCTTGCCAAAACATCCAGGAAGTGCTGCTGCAATAATTCCTCATTGTGGGACTTACGAATCATTTACTAATGCCTTCGAGGGTCAACATGGAAAGTCTAAAGTTTCTAATTTGATGAAGGTTGGAACCCTAATGGGAGACTTTCAGATTCAAGGTGAAATATGATTCAATCTAGTGAGATTGGTAAGATTGTATTAAGAATTTCTCTTGCACTTGTGTTTCTTTATTTTGGAATTATGCAATTAAATGATCCTTCTGCCTGGAGCGGATTCGTTCCTGAATTTATGACTCTCTCTTTTTTGAGTGCAAATAATATTGTTGTGTTTAATGGTTTTATGGAAGTTGTTTTGGGAACTTTTTTGGTTGTCGGATTATATGTTAGGTTTGCTTCACTTATAATGTCTCTACATTTGTTTGGAATAGCTCTTTCAATCGGATTTTATCCATTGGGAATTAGAGACTTTGGTTTGGCTTTTGCTACTCTTGCTTTATTTTTCCTTGGAGTAGATAGATATACAGTAGATTATAAGTTTTCTAAAAAATCAAAGGACTAAATTTTGTATTTTTTCTACTAATTGTGGTTGAATATAATGGTGGATTGTTACTGCGAAGCTGTCTTTCCATTCATTATTTTTTTTATCGAATCTTTTATGACCTAATTTTTCCGCTATTTCCGTAAATAATTGATTTATTTCTTGTTTTGTTGCTTTTTTATGCAATTTTAGAAAATCTTTAGCTTTTTTTGTTGCGTAAAATGATCTAACTATATGCGGATAAAATTTTTCACCGCAGTAAATTTCAAAGGCTTTCATAAAATCTGTATCTTTGAGAGGTTTATTATTTTCATTAGTGAATATGAAATCATCTTTTTTTAAAGGGTTTAATTTTTCTTTTAATCTTTTTATATAATCTAACGGAAATTCTTCAACTATGCTCATAGGAACCCCTGATTTTGCAATATAATCAAAATAGACTTTATTATTTTCTATTCTAATGTCTTGTTTTTTTAAAGTTGTAAGGCCTTTGTGTCCAGTTTCTTTATAATGGATTTCATTTCCAACCCTCATGCAGGTTTTTAGTAAGGTGTATAAAGGTAGTGCGTAATGGTCTTTTTTATTGCCCAGATTATTTATTACAGCCTTATGTAATTTGTTGTATATCTGTTCAAATAACTCTACTTTTTTATACTTACTTTTTATTGCTTTTTGTTTCTTTTCTTGAGTGTATAAATAAGCATATTTTCCATTTGGGTTTTGGTAGATTAAATCCCAGTGATCGTGAGATGATTGATCATGGATTGTAAGGTTTTTTGCAAATAATGAGTATGCTTTGTCTAGTTTTTCTCCATTTGGTAGTAAGTTTATTCTTGCACCTTGCACCTTGTTTTTGTATAGTTGACCTTTAAGAAAGAAAGGATTTTTTTGATCTATGAGGTCATTGAATTTGTTGTGTGCTTTGAATAGAGAAATTACTTTTATTGCTTCAGGAAATTCTTTACTCGATATTCTCCATGATTTGTTTTTGAATTCATAAGTTTTAAGATTTGTACCAATTCTAAAGGTACCTGATAATTCACCACTCATCGGCTAAATTATGGTGCTGGAGTATATAATACTTGAGTTTAAAAAGGCAGATTTTCTTCTCTTTTCATGAATGAATTTACAGACCTAGGATTAAGCGCTGGTTTAGTCAAGGCTTTTTCAGATGCAGGAATAACTAGTCCTACTGATGTTCAAGCAAAAGCTATTCCTTTAGTTCTTGATGGAAAAGATGTTTTAGGAAGTTCTGCTACTGGATCAGGTAAAACTATAGCATTTGGCGCAGGTATTATAGAGAAAGTTAATTCTGGGCAAGGTATACAAGCTCTTATTTTGACACCTACTCGAGAGTTGGCTGAACAGATTGGTAAAAATTTATCAAAATATTCTAGACATGTTGGGTTGAAAGTTTTAGAAGTATTCGGAGGAGTTTCAATCGAACCTCAGAAACATTCTTTAAGAACGGCAGATATTGTTGTTGGAACTCCTGGAAGGATACTAGATCATTTAAGAAATGCAAGTATTGATTTAAAGAAATTGAAATTTTTAGTTCTTGATGAAGCAGATAGAATGCTTGATATGGGGTTTATTGATGATGTGGTTACTATAATTGATCAGTGTCCTAAAGAAAGACAAACTTTGTTATTTTCAGCTACTATTTCTTCAGATATTTCTAGAATTGCAAAACATTACATGAAAAACCCTATATTAGTAGAGTCTGAATCTCAAGTTGATCCTAGTAAATTACATCAAATATTTTACGATGTTCCTAGCAATATGAAGTTTTCATTACTTGTTCATTTACTTAAAAATGAAAAGAAAGGTCTTGTCATGGTATTCACCAATACAAGAAGAAATGCAGATTATGTTGCACATAATCTACAGAGAAATGATGTGGATGCTATGGCTATTCACGGAGGTCTTGCACAGAATAAAAGAAGCAGAATAATGGAGGAATTTCATTCTTCCAAGGCTTTGATTTTAGTATGTACTGATGTTGCTGCTAGAGGTCTTGATGTAAAGAATGTTTCACATGTTTACAATTTTGATGTTCCTAAAACGAGCACAGATTATGTACATAGAATTGGGAGAACTGCTAGAGCTGGAAAAGATGGAATTGCTATAACTATTGTTTCTCAAAGGGATTATGATAACTTCAGAAATGTTCTTCGTGATCCTGAGTTAAAAATAAAACAAGAGAATATGCCTGAAAATGTTCAGTCAATTGCCGTTCGTTTCAAAGAAAGAGATAACGATAGAGATAATAGGGGAAGATTAACCTTTGGAGGTCGCGGCAGAGGATTCGGAGGAAGACGTGACTTTGGAAATAGAGGAGGAGATTCAAGAGGCGGAAGTAGATTTGGTTCAAGGGACAGAGATAGTAGGGGTGGAGACTCTAGAGGTAGAGACTCTCGCGGAAGTAGATTTGGTGGTTCTAGAGGAAGAAGATACTGAATAATTAGGCTTAAATATTCTGCAAATTTGTTTTATTCATGTTTGACATTAAGTTTCTCAGAGAACATCCTGACAAGGTAAAAGACAATATTAAGAAGAAAGGTAAGAATGATAGGCTGAAGTTAGTGGATTTAGTTCTTGACAAAGATAAAAAGTGGCGTGAGTTGAAAGGTGAAGTTGATAATTTAAGGGCTGAAAGAAATAAGCTTTCTAAGGCTGTTGGAGAAGCTAAAAAGTCTGGGAAAGATGCTAAGAAATTATTGAAAGAAGCTTCTGAGATTCCTGATAAGATAGAAAATCTTGAAAAAAAGATGTATTCTTTAGAAGAGGAATTGAATGAAATTTTGACTAAGATTCCTAATATGATGCATGAATCTGTTGCAATTGGAAAAGAT
>CAYMJZ010000062.1:0-4401 GCA_964391445.1 Candidatus Woesearchaeota archaeon | reverse complement strand
GATGCAGGGCCTCTTTCAAAAGAACCTTTGATGAAGACTAAGTTTATTTTACATGATGCTAAATTGCACGTAGATCACATGCACAGAGGACCTGCTCAGATTTATCCTGCTATTAGGCTGGGAATGTTTGATGCTATGACTAAGGGTGGAGCTGCTATGCTTGAACCTATTCAGACTCACTTGATTGAAGCACCTCTTGACTATATGGGTTCTGTTACAGGACTAGTTGCTAGTAAGAGAGGAGTTCTTATTGATGTAGATCAAAAAGGAATCGATGTATTCATTAAAGCGAAAATACCAGTAGCTGAAATGATTGGATGGGCATCTGACTTAAGAAGCATTACTGAAGGTCGTGGAGTCTCTAGCTTGATAACTCAGGAATTCAAACAGTTACCTAGAGAATTGCAAGAACAAGTTGTTAGAAAGATTAGAGATAGAAAGGGACTTGCTGCTAATCAGTAACTTCTGAGTAATAAGATTTATTAATTTGATATTTCTTTGATTTTGACCTTGAAAAAGAAAAGATTGATACAATATCATAAGTTGAGACCTGATTTAAGAGAAGAAATTGTTGCTGCTCTTGATAAAATAGCAGAGCATGATTTTGTCGATGATATTGAAATTGAAAGACTAATAGTTGGGCATCATCAACAGCCACATGTAAGGGCAGAGCCTCATGGGAAGCTCATTAGAGCTTCAGTGTATACATTAGATAGATTGGGTAAAGGAATAGGTTGTGTTGCAAGAGTATCTTACAAATATAGTGGCTTAAGTTATTTAACTAACGGAATTGTGGAGAGTCTTAGAAATATTAAACCGATTAAAAAAAAGGATGATGAAAGATATTCTCCTAGTTTTGCTTAAAAGTTAATTAAAGTTATATAATTTTAATTAATGATTATTCTTTGTTTTATTTTGTTGAATGTTCGCTTTAATAATTGTGTAAAGGTTTATTAAGTTTATTTAAGATTATATAACTATTAAGAAGATGGTGATAAAGACATTCAACATTGATGAAGAAGTGTATAAACAGTTCTCAACTCATTGCAAAAAGAACGGAATAAGTATGAGTAAAAGGGTTGAGAATTTTCTAAAAGAAGAAATAAGTAAAATAAACAATAAAGTTAAGAAAAATATGGATAAGAACGCTGTTGAGACAAAATCAATTTCTCCATCTAATCATACATTTAGCAAATATTGCTAGTTTAATTTTTATATAAATCTTTAAATAAGAAATTTTTTACTCTTTAGAATGCATTTTCCAAATGTGCCTCCTATACCTGTAGGAGATTATGCTAGAAAGATAGCTGGAAAGATCTGTCAAGCTACTCCAGGAGACTATTTTATAGAAATTTCCAGAGATAATATTGGAACAGGAGAAGTTTCTCATGTAGATACTGCATCTATCTATAAAAGAAGATCTTTATGGTTCCCTAAACGTCTAGTAAAAATTTCTAATGCTGTACCTAATAGAGGTGGACCTGGAAATGTGGATATTAGATTTTATGATGGTATTGATTCCAAAAAACTAGAAGTAATGGTTGAAAATATGAGAACTATGTATTCTGAATAATTCAATAAATTTTAATCAAGCAAACTTTTCAATATCAAATTTTGCTTCTTTTTCAGATAATTCTTTAACTTTCCAGACGCGTTTTGAACCGTTTGCAGCTTTTAGAATGAGATGTGTGACCTCAAAGTTTTTGTCAGTGTTTGCAATTAAACTATATTCTCCTATTTCCACAATCATCTCCTGATTTTTTTCCATGTTTTTTATTTATTCTTTGGGTTTAAATATATTTGTCTATTTCAGAGAAATATTTACATATTTATTTATCACACTTACTGTTCCGCATAAGAGCATGCCCCAAATAATATCTATTATTGTCATTCCGATAGTCCAACCTGAAATTATAGCATAATTAGTTAGATCATAAACTCCATAGATTACTAAACCTAAAAGTGCTCCATTCTTAAAAGACTGTTTATTATTTTTCGAATTTGGAGTTATGAAATAAGATATTCCGAATGAAATTATAATCCAGGCAGATATCGAAGAGATAATACTTATTTCTTCTTTTATAATCCCAAATAAATTTTGATTATACAATGGAAGAATCGTACTTGAAATTACAATAAAATCTAATAAAATTATAGAAATTAAAGTTGCTAAAAATGAGATTATTTCTTTCTTGGCCATAGTATAACTAAAGAGGTTTTTCTTTTATAATCTATATATTCTTTTAACTTGCCGAATTTAGCATCTGCTGACTGTTCTAATTTTGGGACTCCTGTTCCGAACAATAATATAAATATTATGAAAAGAGGAGAAATTATTGATATTGATGCTTGAGTTATTGTAAGACTTGAGATTGTAAATAGATATATTCCTATCCAACAAAGCATTTCTCCGAAGTAATTTGGATGTCTTGAATACTTCCATAATCCTGTTGAAATGAAAGTTTTCTTTTTATTTGAGGATTGCATGAATGAGAATTTTTGAGCGTCTGAAATTGTTTCAATTAAGAAACCTGCAAGCCAAATGACTATTCCAAGATAACTTAATTTTGTGATAAATACCTCTTGATTCATGAAATATATGCTAGGAATTAATATTACCCAGACAGCTATTCCTTGTAATATCCAGAACTTGGCAAATTTTGTGAAACTCTCTCTAACCCCGTCGAATCTCTTGTCTCTTTTTATTTTAGTTATTCTAATGAATAAGAAAATTCCTAGCCTGAATGCCCATACCAAAACCATCGTTGCCAGAATTATTTTTCCTATCGAGATATTATTTGTAAACAATAAAAATAAAGTTAGAATTATGAAAGTTAAACTATAGGAAAAATCTGTTAATTTATCTGTTCTAAAAATAAATGCTGGGATAAAAAGAATTACCTGAATTGCTAGAGAGATTATTAATGCAAGGATTATTTCGTTCATTTTATTACTAAATTTTCCAGTTATTTATACTTTTATGAAGTTAATTGTCCTCGGTTAAACGAATGTTGAATTCTAAAAAAGAAAAGTTTAAATACCCTCTAAAATAAAACACATTACTTAACATGGCTAAAACAAAACCAACAATAAACGTCGCTTTCGTAGGTCACGTAGACCACGGTAAGAGCACTACAATTGGTAGATTGATGTTCGACTCTGGAGCAATTCCTCCACAAGAACTTGACAAACTTAAAGTGATTGCTAAGGAACACGGTAAAGCTGGATTCGAATTTGCTTATGTTATGGACAAATTCAAAGAAGAGAGAGAAAGAGGAGTTACAATCGACCTTTCTTATCAGAAATTAATTACAAACAAGTATGAAGTTACAATAATTGACGCTCCTGGACACAAGGACTTCATTAAGAACATGATTACTGGTGCTTCACAATCTGATGCAGCTTTCTTGACAGTTGCAGCTGCTGAAGGAGTTCAACCTCAGACAAAAGAACATGCTTGGTTATTGAGAACAATGGGAGTTAAACAAATTGCTGTTGTTGTTAACAAGATGGACACTGTTCAATGGAAAGAAGATGCTTACAAGAAAGTTGTAGCTGATGTTTCAGTAATCCTTAAGCAAGCTGGATATAAGACAGAAACAATGTCATTCATCCCTGCTGCTGGATATCTTGGAGATAATGTTGTTAAGAAATCAGAACACATGCCATGGTATAAGGGACCTACAATAAGAGAACAATTAGACTTATTTGAACAACCTAATAAACCAACAACATTACCATTAAGAATGCCTTTACAGGATGTTTATGAAATTACAGGAATTGGAACTGTTCCAGTTGGAAAGATTGAGACAGGAATAATGAAATTAGGACAGAAAGTAGTTATATTGCCTGGAAGAAGTGGAACAGGAATTAACGGAGAAGTTAAGACTATTGAAATGCACCATGAACAAATGCCTCAAGCTGAAGCTGGAGACAACGTCGGTATCAACATAAGAGGAGTTGGTAAGAAAGATATTGCTAGAGGGGACGTAGTTTGCGATGCTGCTCAGCCTGCTTCAATTGTACAAGAATTCATTGCTCAAGTTGCTATAATTTCACACCCAACAGTTATTGCTAAGGGGTATACTCCAGTATTCCACGTACACACAGCACAAGTACCATGCCAATTTGTAGAATTAATTGAGAAACAATCACCTGATGGAACTAAAGCTAGCAATCCTGACTTCCTTAAGAATGGAGATATTGCTAAGGTTAAGATCAAGCCTATTGGAAACCTTGTACTTGAGACACAAGCTACAAACCCTAACATGGCAAGATTTGCAGTAAGAGACGCTGGAAGCACAGTAGCAGCTGGTGTATGCTTAGAGATCACATCTAAGAAGTAATCTTACTAACTAAACTTTTCTAAAAAAATAAATGAGAAATTATTCTTTAATTGAG
>CAYMJZ010000061.1:0-4447 GCA_964391445.1 Candidatus Woesearchaeota archaeon | reverse complement strand
TAACTTGAGTTTCATCGATAGAGCTAAATTATCAGTTTTATAAGCTTATTGAGAATGGATGTTCAAAACAACCATCCAAATAAATGCAATAAATCATATAAAGCAAACATAACCATTCTTTTCAATGGAGCTTGGAAAGAAACAAGAATTTGAAAAAGAAGCAAAAGAATTCTTCCAAAATAATAAAAAAGACATAATAAGATCTGTAAAAAATGACCAAGTAGTTCCTTTAGATTTTTATCACCTATCAAAATTTTCTCCAATGCTTTCAGAAAAACTTGTAGAAACACCCGAAGAAATTATAGCCCTTTTAGAAATATGTCTGGAAGAACAAGGATTTTTACCAAAACCTCCAAGAATAAGATTTACTTCATTACCAGACTCCGTTAAAATAAAAATAAAAGAAATTAGAGCAAAACATTTAGATCAATTTATAACAATAGAAGGAATAGTTAGACAAGCTTCAGACGTAAGACCTCAAGTGGTAAATGCAAGATTTGAATGCCCTACTTGTGGAGCTATTCTATCAGTGCTACAAATAGATAGAAAATTTCGTGAACCTAGCAGATGTTCATGTGGTCGTAAAGGGTTATTCAAACTGCTCTCTAAAGAAATGGTAGACGCCCAACGCCTAGTTATAGAAGAATCTCCAGACTCTTTAGAAGGAGGAGAACAACCCAGAAGAATGAATGTTTTTCTAAAAGAAGATTTAGTGGATCCTAAAATGGAAGACAGAACTACTCCTGGAAGCAAAGTAAAAATAATTGGAGTTTTAAAAGAAGTTCCTGTTCCTCTTCAACAAGGTTCAATATCCACAAGGTTTGATTTAGCAATTGAGGCAAACAATGCAATCCCATTGGAAGAAACATTTGATGATTTAGAAGTAACTGAAAAAGATGAAGAGGAAATAAAAAAGATAGCATCTGACCCTAAAGCATTTGAGCGCCTAACGGCGAGTATAGCCCCTAGCGTATATGGATTTAAAGAAGTAAAAGAAGCAATTTTATTACAATTATTTTCAGGAGTAAGAAAGAAACGTTCTGATGGTGGAAAAACTAGAGGAGATATCCACGTTCTTCTAGTAGGAGATCCCGGAGTAGCAAAATCTGTAACTCTAAAATTCGTATCAAGAATAGCCCCGAAGGGAAGGTATGTATCTGGTAAAGCAGCAACAGGTGCAGGATTAACAGCTGCAGTTGTTAAAGATGAATTTCTTAAGGGATGGTCTCTAGAAGCAGGAGCTATGGTCTTATCAAATAAAGGAACAGTTTGTATTGATGAAATTGAAAAAATGGATGAACACGATAGATCAACAATGCATGAAAGTATGGAACAACAGACTGTTACAATTTCTAAAGCAAATATTCAAGCAACATTAAGATCTGAAACATCTGTTCTTGCAGCAGGAAACCCTAAACTAGGAAGATTTGATCCAGTAATACCAATTCCTCAACAAATAAATATCTCTCCAGCACTTCTATCAAGATTCGATGTTATTTTTGTTTTAAGAGACTTACCTAACAGAGTTCAAGACGAAGCAATTGCATCACATGTTTTAGAAGAACACAAACAAGAAGTTGAGAGAGATGTAATTCCTCCAACATTATTAAGAAAATATGTAGCATTTGCAAGAAAAATAAAACCAAAGCTAACAGATGAAGCCGCAGAAGAAATTAAAGAATTTTATATCTCTATAAGAAATAGAACTTTATCTGGAAACTCAGAAATAAAAGCAATTCCTATAACTGCAAGACAATTAGAAGCAATAGTAAGATTATCAGAAGCATGTGCAAAGATAAGGTTAAGCAGTTATGTAGGTGTTGAAGATGCAAAAAGAGCGATAACTCTCTTAAAATATTCTATGATGCAAGTAGGTTTTGACGAAGAAACTCAAACGTTTGATGTAGATAGAATAACAACAGGTATTCCAGCTTCCAAAAGAAATAAAATAATTGTAGTTAGAGACACAATATCTAAACTAGAAGCATCTTTAGGAAAACTTATACCTACAGTAGAATTAGAAAAAGAAATAGGTGAAAGACTAACAAAAGAAGAAATTGAAGATGCAATTAATCAGCTCTCAAAATCTGGAGACATTTTCAAACCAAAAGCAGGGTATATTCAAAAATTATAACAATACTTAAATAACAAAAATAATAAAATAAAAAATGGCAGAAGAATTCAAAAGACATACAGCATTTAAATTAAAAATTGGTGACATTTTAAGCGGAAACCAAATAACAGATGGAGAGAAATTAAAATTCATAGAATCTAATGGGAAAAACGTAGCAAGAGTTAATCTAATTGCTAATGTAGTAGACAAATTTATTCAAGATGACGAAAAGAAATTTGCTTCAATCACTCTAGACGATGCATCTGGTCAAATAAAACTTAAAACATTTGGAGAAGATATAGAAAAATTAAAATATTTTGAGCAAGGAGATACAGTTCTAGCAATAGGAATGATCCGAGAATGGAATAAAGAAATATATGTAACTCCTGAAATAATAAAGAAAAAACAACCAGAATATCTTCTATTAAGGAAATTAGAAAATGAAAAAAATATCCCTTCTGAATCTAGCATAAAAGAATCAATAGGAATTAAAGATAAAATAATTACTATAATAAAAAGAGAAGAACAAAATGGCGGAGCAGACATAAAGAAACTCACTGAAGAACTTCAAGCTAAATCAGAATCAGTAAATCAAGAAATAAAAAAACTCTTGGAAGAAGGGGCAATTTATGAACCTCGTCCAGGTAAAGTCAGATATCTAGGTTAAAATGAAAACTCCATATATTGGGATAACAGGGCCAGTAACAGTCGATGAAGTAAGACAAGTTGGACAAGCATTCAAAGGTGCAGGATTTACCAAAAATAGTCAGCATGTACCGATGATAGGAATTCTAGTTAGTTACAAAACATTAACAAATCAACCAACTCAAAACAGAAGATATCCAAAATACGAAGAAGTTCCTGGATTAATAGAAGCAGCAAGTGAATTTGGAATTCCCATGGTCCATTATAACTCACGCGAACCCTTAACCTTAGCACATCAATTACATAGAATCTTAGAAAGTTCTAGGGGAAAATGTCAAGGAGTTCAATTAAATATATCCTGGCCAGGAATAGAAGAGCTAACAAGGGCAAGAGAAAATTCAAGATATGCTGATTTTGTAATTCAATTATCTCACAGTGCGATGCAAGATTTAAACCCAGAAGAAATCGCTAGAAGAGTAAAAAGATATGTTACTGTGGCAGACTATACTTTAATAGACCCGTCTGGTGGAAGAGGAAAAGAGTTTGATTTAGAAAATTCGTTAGCAATTTATCAAGCACTTAAGTTACATGTTCCAAACACTCAAGTAGGTTTTGCAGGTGGATTTACTGAAGACAATGTAAAGGCACGACTGCAGACATTAAGACAAAGATTAGGGACAAAAACCTTTTGCATCGATGCAGAGGGAGGATTAAGAGATAAATTATCAGATAGTCCTGCAGATGATGTATTAAACATGCATAAAGTAAGGGCCTATTTAGAAAAAGCTGCTGAAGCTCTGGCTTAATAAAAATTTATCTTCTCAACTTATTTTTTATCTTAGAAACAAAACCTTCATTCTTCTTGTTAAAGCGTAATGCTACCCATATCAACACTATCAAGAGTAAGAACAATAGCAGGAATCTCCAAGAATCACTAAAGTTTCTCCAATTCTTTACAACACCATAGAATACAGACCATATGCCTGATGCCATCAATGCACTACCAACAGGTTCAGTTTTAAGCAAAACCATTCCAGCGACAAAAGCTATTACTCCGATAATTATAGATATAATAAATACATATTTTGAATGTTCATCTAAAGCATTTTCATAATCCATCCTACAACCATCGCAATATCCATCTATAGCACAGCCATTTGAATCATACTCATAAACAAACTCTCCTCCTGATTGCCAACATTGATCTGCCATATTTTGCAATTCAACATTATTCATACATTCAGTAGGTTTAGTCACAATAGGACCAGACCTATAATCACAAAAATCATCATATTCAGGAGTAGGATAAAAAGTCTCTAATCCTTGAAACAAAGATAAAGCAAACACAATAAATATACCAGCACCTAGAACAAAATTCTTGAACTTCATAAAAACTAGTGTTAAATCAAATTTATAAACCTTCATAAGTCTTCAATTTAGATGGAATCCTATGAATCTATGCTCAATAGTGCATATAAAAAAATAAAAGTAGTTCAAACTTCAGGAGATAGATTTGAAATTCCTAAAGTTCAAGGTAAAGTTCAAGGTAAAAACACTTTTATTACAAATATTAATGAAATTGCGTCTTATATAAGAAGACCTGTTGAAAATCTAGCTAAATTCTTGCAAAAAGAACTTGCTGTTGCAGGAGCCTTAGAAAAAGATCGTCTAATGTTAAAAACAACATTA
>CAYMJZ010000060.1:0-4468 GCA_964391445.1 Candidatus Woesearchaeota archaeon | reverse complement strand
GTGTCTCAAGAATATATATATTTGACCAGTTCAAAAACATATGATTATTCTAAAGTTCAGGAAGATGCTCTTCAAGTTATATTGAAAGTTTTACCTGGAGAATATAGTTCCAAAGTTGAAGACATTTTGGATTCTGAGAACGAGTATTATATTAAAGCAGATAAGGTTGCTTTTATTGTCCAGGATTATTTTAATTCTCTAAGCATAGATGAAAAGAAAGATTTTGAGAATGCTTTGGCTGAAGCAAATAAAGAGTATTATATGGAAGTATCCAAAGAATACGAGAAGACAGTTATTCATAGAATAGATATAGATGGATTAGATATTTCATATTCAGTTAGCGGAGAAGTTCCTGGATATGTTCTAAATCAGTTCTCAATGGATGAATTTGAAGGCAATTTGAGAATTGCAACCACTTCAGGAAATAGCTTTGGAAGTTTTGAAAATTCATTTAACCATCTTTATGTTTTGAATAAAGATTTAGAGATTGTAGGAAGTGTTGAAAATCTTGCTGAAGGAGAGAGGATTTACTCCGCTCGTTTTGTTGGAGATAAAGCATATATGGTTACATTTAGGCAAGTTGATCCTCTCTATGTGATTGATTTGACAAATTCAGAAGAGCCTGAGGTTCTTGGTTATTTGAAAGTTACAGGATTTTCCAATTATCTTCATCCTATTGGAGATAATTTACTTCTTGGAATTGGAAGGGAAGCAGATACAAGTGGTAGATCTCAAGGTTTGAAGATATCTTTGTTTGATATCTCTGATTTCAATAATCCTAAGGAGATTGATAAGTATGTTGTAGAAAGTGAATGGTCTTACTCTGAAGCAGAATATGAACATAAAGCGGTTTTGTTTGATGATAAACGCGACTTGTTAGTTATTCCTGCAACTTATTCAGAACATAGAGGTAGCGACTGGCAATATTGGCAGGGAGCATTCGCATTTACTATTACGGATACTGATATTTCTTTGAAAGGAAAAATAGCTCATGATACAAAAAATGAGAAAATAGAAGAATATTATGGAAGTTATGGTTATGTTCAAAGATCTTTGTTCATGGACGATATTTTATACACAATATCTAACTTAATGATAAAGGCAAATAAAATAGAAGACCTCTATTTAATATCTGAGATCGATTTACCATTTGAGGAGCCTGTTTATTACGCCTTTTAATAAGTGTTAAAAAGCCATTTTTGTCTTTATTCCTATGTTATCTAAGAGCCAACTTTCTGAAATAAGAGAACATCTTGAAAAGGCGCAAAATCCTATATTTCTATATGATAATGATGTTGATGGGCTTTCTAGTTATGTTTTACTTAGAAAATTTACTGGTCGTGGTAAAGGAGTTGCAGTAAAATCTCATCCTAATGTTGATGTAAATTATGCTAAACGTGTTCAGGAGTTAGGCGGAGATTATGTTTTTGTTCTTGATAGGCATTCTCTTGGAAATGATTTTGTAAAAGAGATTGAAATGCTCCAAATTCCTATTGTTTGGATAGATCATCATGATGTTTCCAATGAAAATCACCTCTATTCTATGCTACACAGATATAATCCTATGAAAAATAAGAAGAAAAGCTCGGAGCCTACAACTTACCTTTGTCATTCCGCTACTCAAAGAAAGGAAGATATTTGGTTGGTTGTAATAGGTTCAATTGCCGATCACTATATGCCTGATAAAGATATTGTTCTGGAGTTTATTGAAAGGTATTCTAGCTTATGGGGAAAGAATATTACAAAACCGTTTGATGCTTTATACTGTGCTGGTATTGGAAGAATTGCCAGGGCAATGAGTTTTGGATTAAAAGATTCTATCTCTCATGTTGTTGAATTGCAGAATTTTCTAATTAATTGCAATTCTCCTTATGACGTTGAAAAGGGTCTTGATAGTGATAGTGCTTTTGCTTTGAAATATAAAGAGATAATAAAAAAATATTCTTCTTTACTTGAAGATGCAAAAAAGAATGGAGAGGAAAAATTGGTATTTTACAATTATAGTGGTTCTCTTAGTATAAGTTCTGATTTGTCAAATGAACTTTCTTATGTTTATCCTAAAAGTTATGTCTGTGTGTGTTACAGCTCTGGCCCGATTACAAATATCTCCTTAAGAGGAAATAATGTAAAAAAAATATTGTCTGAAATATTGCCTTTGCTTGATGGAGCAACTGGTGGAGGTCATAGAGATGCTGTAGGGGCCAGAATTAATACTACAGATCTTGACAAGTTTAGAAGGGAGCTTGAGAACAGAATTTAAAAACTAAGATATTGGAATTTCTTGATGGCTAACAAAAATATACCTATTCATGTCGGAATTATTCCTGACGGTAATAGAAGATGGGCAGTTTCTAAAGGATTAGAGAAAGTTCAAGGTTATTCTAAAGTAGATTATAATCATTTAGAAAGCTTGCTTCTTGAATCTAAAAAAATTGGGGTTAAATATGTTAGTTTATGGTTTTTTTCTACTGAAAATTGGAAACGTCCTAAGAATGAGATAAATTTTCTTTTTGACCATTTTGTTAGGAATGTAGATAATATGTTACAAGGAGCTTTGAAAAACAAAATTAGAATTGTTCATATTGGAAGAAAGGATAGACTTCCTAAAAAGGTTGTTGATGGATTAAATCTTCTTGAGTCGGAAACTTCTAATTTTGAAGGCTTCACTTGTTTGATTTGTATGGATTATGGAGGAAGAGATGAGATTTTGAGAGCAGTCAATAGAATATTGAAATCTGGAGAATCTAGTATCAATGAGGATGACTTTAAAATGTATTTAGATTCAAAAGACATTCCCGACCCGGATTTAATTATTAGAACCTCTGGAGAAAAGAGACTTAGTGGATTTATGCCATTTCAGGCAGTTTATTCTGAGTTTTATTTTACTGATGTGCATTTTCCAGATTTTACTTCTACTGAATTGAGAAAAGCGGTTGAAGATTACTCTAAAAGAAAGAGAAATATTGGCAGGTAATTAGATTAATATATACTGGGTTTTTTGATAGTTTATGGCTAAGTTGAAATGCGGTCTTGAAATACATACTTATCTTTTGACAAATGAGAAATTATTTTGTAGATGTAAGGCTTCTCGTATTAGAGGACTTGAACCAAATACTTTGATTTGTCCTATTTGCACCGGACAACCTGGTGCTAAGCCAATGGCTCCAAATTTAACCGCTGTTGAAAAAGCAGTGCAGATTGCTTTAATGCTTGGATGTAAGTTAAGTGATAAAATGCCTTGGATGAGAAAACATTATGATTGGCCAGATTTACCTAAAGGATATCAGAATACAATGAGTGGAGCTCATGCGGTTCCATTAGGATTAAATGGTAAATTTGAGGGGATCAGAATTGAAAGCATGCATTTGGAAGAAGATCCTGCTGCATGGGATCCTAAAACCGGAGAGACAGATTATAACAGAAGTGGTCTGCCTTTAGTAGAAATTGTGACTGCTCCTGATTTTACTTCTGCAGACCAAGTACACAATTGGATGAATGAACTGGTTCATGCTTTAAATTATTTGAAGGCAGTAGATACTAATGCTGGAGTTAAGGCAGATGTTAATGTTTCATTAGTTGATGATTCTGGAGTGCAGAAAACTCAAAGAGTTGAAATAAAAAATATCACTTCTATTGATGCTATGAAGTCTGCTGTTTTATATGAAATTGAAAGACAAATGAAAGAGGGAAGTGTTAGAGAAACTAGGCGTTTTGACGAGGCTAAAGGTATTACCATGAGAATGCGTTCTAAGGAGAAGGAAGATGATTATAGATTCATTGCGGACCCAGATTTAATGTCTGTTTCATTATCTAAGAAATTTGTTTCTGATCAGGAAAAAATTATACCTGAATTGCCTTCTGTTAAACTTGACAAGCTTATCAAGAAATATAAGATTGATGAGAAGAATGCATCTGTTCTTGCAAAAGATGTTGATATAGCTTCTTTCTTTGAAAATGTTGCAGATAAAATAGAAGGTAAATTTGCGTTACCTTGGGTAACAGTTGAACTTCTCAGGGTTTTGAATTATAACAATAAGAAACTTTCTGATGTCAAGATTGAAGTTTCTCATTTTGTTAAATTGCTAAACTTAGTTAAAGATAAGAAAATTACTGAATTACAAGCTAAACAGACATTGAATAAATTTGTTCCTGAAAGTTTTGACCCTTCTAAAGTTGAAGGCAAGATTGAAAGCGAAAAGGAATTGGCTCCAATAATAAATAAGGTTCTCAAAGAACATGAAAAAGTTGTAATTGACTATGTGAATGGAGATGTTAAATCTTTCAACTACTTGATTGGAGAAGTTATGCGAGCTACAAATAGAAGAGCAGACTCTAATGCTGTTAGAAAACTACTTGAAAAATTGATTAAGAAGTAGATTTAAAATACCTCTTTAAACTTAAATTCTTGACCCTATAGTTTAATGGATTAGAATACGGGACTTCGGATCCTGTGATCGAGGTTCGATTC
>CAYMJZ010000059.1:0-4816 GCA_964391445.1 Candidatus Woesearchaeota archaeon | reverse complement strand
AGAGAAGTAGAACCACTCCTATTATTTAGAGCAACAACAATAATTAATATAGTTAAAACTAAACTAATTCCGATTAGATATTTCATTTTATTTGCCATTTTAACTAAACACTGCACTTCTAAATCCGAAGATCATTAAAAATGAGGTTATAGCCATTAAAATTAAAGTTATTATAATAGTATTCACTTGGTCTTCTTGTAATTCTCTATCTTTCTCTTTAGTTTCTATATAGATCATATAATTGAGAGAAAACATGATTATGGCTGAGATAATAAATACTATAATAGAAGATGCTACTAATTGGTCATTTAATAGCATGAAAGCAGTCATTGCACCCATTAAACCACCCATAAATCCAGCCATCATTCCTTCCATTATGCCCATAATTCCGCAGCATTTTCCAGCCCATATTCCTAAGAAAATGCCCATTCCAACACCAAACATACTTCCTACAAAAAGACCGTTTGTTGAAGCAACAAAAAATCCAGGTAAGAATCCTGAAAGCATGCCTACGGTCATACCAATCATCATACCAGGCATACAGTTTAACGAATGATATGCTCTTATTTGCCTTATAGCTGAAACAACTAAAGAATAACTTAAGGCAAGCAACATTAATTGCAGACCATACTTTGGAACTAAATCTTCTACCCTTTTATTCAGGATAAAATAAATAGCTGTAAGAAAAATTAATGATGTCAAAATAGAATAAATCATCGTTTTAATCAATTCTCCCTCTACCCTATTACCCTTTAATTCTTTTGTAAAATCTTTAAAACTCATATTAATCTAAATCTTAATCCTCCTTAATAAATTAGCGTTAGTAACTACAGTAATAGATGATAGTGCCATGGCTATTTCTGCTACAACTGGATGCAAAACTCCTGCAACAGCTAAAGGTATGGCAATAACATTATATGCAAATGCCCAAAATAAATTCTGTTTTATCTTTTTGAAAGTGGCTTTAGACAAATTAATTGCCTCTACTACTCCAACAAGCGAGCCTTTCACAAGAACAATATCTCCTGCTTCAATTGCGATATCTGTTCCTGTACCCATTGCAATTCCCACATTGCTTTGTTTTAGTGCGGGAGCGTCGTTTATCCCGTCCCCAATAAATGCAACCATTCCACTCTGTTGCAATTCCTCAACTTTCTTTGCTTTATCTTCAGGTAAAACATTAGCAATTACTTCTTTGATTCCAACTTGTTTAGCAATAGCCAAAGCAGTCCTTTCATTATCTCCTGTAATCATAACAGTTCTATATCCACCAATATTCAACCTGCTTATTGCATCCACTGAATCTTCCTTTATTGCATCTGCGACTGCAATAACTCCAATAACTTTCTTATTTTCTGCTACAATCATTACCGTTTTTCCACTCAATTCAAATCCTCGAGTCTCGCTTTCAAAAGCAGAATATTTTATTTTCTTCTCCTCCATTAATGCTCTGTTTCCAATTACTACTTCTTTTTTCCCTATTTTTCCAATTATCCCCTTCCCTCTAATAATACTAAATCCAGTAACTTTCTTATATTTTTTCAATTGTGCTTTGGAAACAATAGCATGTGCAATAGGGTGCTCGCTTAATTTCTCTAGCGTTGCAGCAACCTCAAGCAAATAGTCTTCCTTAACCTTGGAATAAATATTTGTAACTTCAGGCTTGCCTTTAGTTATTGTTCCAGTTTTGTCAAAAACAACGATCTTAATTTCTTTCATAGTTTGAATAGCCTCTCCCTTTCTAATTAAAATTCCTCGTTTAGCCCCCATACCACTTCCAACCATCAAAGCAGTAGGAGTAGCAAGACCCAAAGCACAAGGACATGCAATAACTAAAACAGCAACACCAACTCCTATGGCTCTGCTCAAATCTCCTGAAAAGAACCACCAATTAAGAAAAGTAAGAATAGCCAATACTAATATTATTGGAACAAAGACTGAAGTTATTTTATCAGCAAGTCTTTGTATGGGTATTTTAGAACTCTGTGTCTGTTCAACAAGTTCAATTATATGAGCCAAGAATGTATCATTTCCTATTTTAGTTGCTTTTACATATAAAATGCCATCTTGGTTCATAGTTGAGCCTATAACTGGATTCCCTTTCATTTTATCCACGGGTAAACTTTCTCCAGTAACCATTCCTTCATCCACCGAACTCTCTCCCCTTACAACAATTCCATCTGTTGGGATTTTTTCTCCAGGTTTAATGACCATTACATCTCCCATTTTTACTTCTTCAATAGGAACTTCAATTTCTTCTTTTCCCCTCAGAACCCTTGCATTTTTTGCTCCAAGTTCAAGAAGTTTCTTTATTTCAGAGCTTGCGCGTCCGCGGGCCTTGGCTTCAACATATTTTCCCGTGGTAAAGAATGCCATAATCATTGCGGCAACTCCAGAATAATCTTGTAGATATCCTGTAAGGGCAACAATTCCAGTGATATATGCAATAATTGTCCCCAAAGCAATTAATGAATCCATATTGAAATAAAATGTAAATAATCCTCTAATTCCAGATTTTATTGTAGCCCATCCAAAAATAAATATGACAGGGAATCCTAAAGCAAGAATCAATATTATTGAATAAGGCATTTCTAATATTTCATATCCAAAAAGTCTTTCAGAAAGCATTACTATTGCTATTGGTATAGTTAAGATCCATGACCAAATTAGTTTTCTTTTCCAGCTAACTATTTCTACATCATCTGCAGGTTCGCCATGTTCGTGTTCGTTCATATGAAATACCCGCTAATAAAAATGAATAATATAATTATCAAAATAATCCAGCAAATCCAATAAAATAGACGTCCAACGTCAAATCTTCTATCTTGTCTTCCCCTATGTACTAAATACATTCCAATGGAGTGCATTATTATTCCTACAATTATTATTGGCCAAGCCAAACTTTCAAAGAAAGAATATAATAGCAAACCTAACCCAAAGCCTAATATTCCTGCTCCAATTACCGAAGTACCTATTTCCTCTGAAGATGCGATTATTTTACTCATTCTATTTTCACGACCTTATATCCTGTTTTAGCAACTGCTTTTTTGATATCTTCTTCACTAACATTGTCTTCGCATTCAATAGTACCTTTCTTTAACATTAGTGAAACACTGCATTCTTTTATTCCAGGAATCTTCTTTATGCTTCTTTCTATATTACTTGCGCATGAGGAGCAATGCATTCCTTCAATAGATATTTTTATTTTTTTCATTTCATACCTCCTTTAATTTGTTTAATTGATTCATCTTTAATGTCTCCAAGTTTAGATTCTACTCTTTTTAAAAGAACTGCATTTGTAGCAACAATAATAGAAGAGACAGACATTAACAGAGCAGATATTTCTGGTCTGAGAGATATACCAAAAGAGGTATAGAAAACTCCTGCTGCTACCGGTATTGCCAAAACATTATAAATTGCAGCCCAAAATAGATTCTGTTTCATCTTTCTTACTGTTGCTTTACTTAAAATAATTGCCTTAACAATGTCATAAGGATCAGATTTCATAAGAACAATACTTGCTGTTTCAATAGCCACATCTGTTCCAGCACCAATTGCAATTCCTATATCTGATTGTGCGAGTGCGGGAGCATCATTTATCCCATCACCAACCATTGCTACAAACTTACCTTCATCTTGCAATTTCTTCACGTATGAAGCTTTGTCTATTGGCAGGACTTCCGCAAAGACTCTATCTATTCCAAGTTGTTTTCCTATATTTTCAGCTACCTGTTTGTGGTCTCCAGTAATCATTGCAACTTCAATGCCTAATTTTTTGAGTGTTTTGATTGTCTTTTCTGCTGTATCTCGTGTAGGATCAGTCACGGCTATAGCTCCAATAATCTCGTCTTCTATTGCAATAAGACTGACTGTCTTACCCCTAGAAAAGAGGGGCTCTAAAACAGGTTCTATTTGTGTAGTAATTATCTTGCTTTCTTTCATTAGACGCATCGTTCCAATGAGGACTTTTTTTCCATTAATTTTTGCCTCCAGGCCGAGTCCTTCACGTGCTTTGAAGCCAGTTACTTTTTTATCAAACATAATTCTTTTTTTCATTGCTTCTTCTAAAATAGCCTTAGAGAATGGATGATTGGAATTAACTTCAATCGAAGCAGCATAACTAAGAACTTTATCCTTTGAAAATTTACCAAATGGAATAACATCAGTTACTTTTGGCTTACCCTCAGTCAATGTACCAGTTTTATCTAGGACTATGGCTGTAATCCTAGATGCATTTTCCAATGTAGCTGCATCTTTAATTAAAATATTTTTTTTAGCTCCAATACCTGTACCAACTGCTACTGCTGTCGGAGTAGCTAAACCAAGCGCATCTGGACAAGCAATAACAACTGCAGAAATTGCAAATGTTAATCCAGTAAGGAATGTAGCTCCAGCAAAAACATACCATCCCAAAAATGTAGCAATACCAGATACAATTGCCAAAACAACCAACCATGCAGCAGCTTTATCTGCAATTCTCTGCCCTGGAGCTTTTGAATTTTGTGCAGTTTCAACAAGCTTTATTATATTCGCTAAAACAGTTTCATTTCCAACTTGCGTTGCTTTAAATTGAATCGTTCCTGTTTGATTTACCGAGCCTCCAATTACTTTATCATTTATAGATTTCAAAACTGGGATTGATTCTCCTGTTACAAGAGACTCATCAATTGCACTCTCGCCATTTGTCACGATGCCATCAACAGGAACTTTATCTCCTGGGCGCAAAACAACAATATCTCCATTAATTATCTCAGAACTACTGACTTCAATTTCTTTTCCATTTCTAATAACTAAAGATTTTTTAGCGCCCAATTCT
>CAYMJZ010000058.1:0-4922 GCA_964391445.1 Candidatus Woesearchaeota archaeon | reverse complement strand
AAGGCATTTGATATACAAATCAATATTGTCCTTGATCATGCCAAGGAAATGGTTAATGGCGAACTAAAGAGAAATTATGGCCCAACTTTCTTGCGCGGGGACACAATTATCTTTATTTCTCCTGCTTAATTCTATAATTGCTTTTAATTAACTAGAAACTTATTTTTATTTTATTAGTTTAGACTTTAAATTTTGATTCTATCTAGGTCTTCTGGGGCTATTGTAGCCTTGAAGACTTTCTTTACTTCTTTTAGCATTGCAGGAATTCTATGAACATGCTTTTCAGATATATGGACTATTGCTAACTTTTTTGATTTTGATTTTTTTGCTATTGTAGCTGCTTGCTCTGTAGTTAGATGCTTGTATTCCGCTGCTTGAGATTCTTCATCTTTTGCATATGTAGATTCACAAATTAGCAAATCTGAATCTTTTGCAAAATTTATTGCATTATTATTCATTGCAGTATCAAGGATAATTGTTAAAATCTTTCCTTCTTGCATATATGTAACATCTTTTGATTTTATTTTTTTACCTTTGAATATAATGTCTTTGCCTCTTTGAAGATCTCCAATTAAAGGAGAGTTTGGTAATTTTAGTTTCTTTATCTTTGATTTATCTATTCTTCTAACTTCCTTTACAATTATTTTATATGCAAGAGTAGGCATTCCATGATCCATGTGTTGTGCTTCTATTTTGATATCTTTATCTTCATAAACTAAACCTGTGTCTACTTCTTTGACATCCATTTTTATTTTGAAAGGTAAATATATTCTTTGAAATAAATCTATTTTCTCTTTAGTGTGTTTTGGACCGTATATTTTTAGAATTTGAGAATAGCTATTCATCCCCATTGATTTTAGCAAAGGGATTAAGCCAATCGTATGATCTTCATGCCAATGAGTTAGCAAGACATGAGTTAACCTTTGAGGAATCTCTTCTGCTAATTTGAATTGTCTTTGAATTCCTTCACCGCAATCCAATAATATTTTGTGCTTATCTGTTTTGATTAATATTCCTGAATGATTCTTTCTTTTAGAAGGAACAGTACTTGCTGTACCCAAAAATACTACCTCTATTTCCATAGATAATGGAGATTTTATTTGTTTAAATAGCTTTAGAGAATCTTTAAATACTTAGTAAAGATTATTTAAAGTAATATTAAGTAAATAATACTAATACTTACTTAGTAAATTAATATGAAAAATAAAGCTGTGAAGAAGTTTTTGCTTGAAATCCCTGCAGAAATATGGGATAAGTGGAAGGATACTGTTCCAAGGTCAATATCTATAAATAAAGCATTGATAGATTTACTTCGTAAGGAGGCAGAAAAATGATGAAAATTCTTAGTTTTCTTTTGTTAACTATTGTTCTATTTTCATTTGGCTCTGCTTTTCTTATGTCTGATCAAGGTAACAATGTTAGACTATCCAATGGTACAATTTTGGCTTTAGGAAATTTAACAATTTCAATATATGATTCTTCCTCTGGAGGGAATACTATTTTCACTTCTAATATAGAAGGAGCTATTGTAAATGGTAGTTGGAATTTGATGATTAACCCAGATCTTCAATATGGTCAGTTTTATTGGAAGGATTATGAAATAAATGGTGAAGATTTAGACTTTGATGGAAATGAAAGATTACAGTTTCAGTCTTCTTCAGGATTGATAAACAATGTTTCTTTTTTGAACTTTTCAATGATTGGTTCTTGCTCTTCTGGTAGTGCTATTAAATTAGTTTATTCAAATGGTAGCGTAGAATGCGAAAATGTTGTTTCTTCTGGCAATTCTACTGTTGATTTGGCTAATTATGCTTTGAAGAATCAATCTGAAACATTTGCAGGAAATATTACTACTGTCCAGACTGGATTTTTTGGGTGGCTTGGAAGCTTAACCAGTAGAATAACTTCTTTGTTTGTTCAAGATATTGATGCTTCGAGAAATATTGCAGTTGGCGGAAATATAACTGCTACATACTTTTTGGGAGATGGAAGTTTATTGACTAATCTTCCTTCTGCTGGAGCTGAAAATGATCCAATCTTTGTTGCGGAAAATTCTACATTGTGGATGGTTATTAATTCTAAACTTTCTTCTTCTGATCAGAGATACAACGATACCGTTTTGATTAATTCAATAAATAGTAATGCTAATATTCGTTCTCTTGGTTTCTATAATATTACAGAGGTTAATTCTTTGATCTCTGGTATTAATGGAGCTAACTCTAGCTTTAACCAAAGTTTGACTGATAACTTATACTATTCTATCAATAATCCATTAAGTTTTGTGAATACCACATCTAATGAAACTTCTTTGATATTAAACACAAACTCTACCCTCTGGAGTTATATTAACTCTAATCAAATTTCTTGGAATTCTACATTTAACTCAAGTTATAGTCAATTGTTAGGAAGCCAGTGTCCAATTGGCTATTATGTTAATGGAACTTTATCTAACGGTACTCTGACTTGTTTGCAATCAGTATTATCAGAATCAGATCCTTTATGGACTGCTAACTCTACTAAGGTGTTATACTTATCAGACCTGCCTTTAGCTAATAGAACTTTAGTCCACATAAATAATGTAACTGGATTTTTGTTTAATTATAATCAAACTGCTCATGCTAATGCCTACGCTCTTAGCTTGAATTCTTCTATAATATCTTGGGTGGATTTGTTTTTTGCAAGAGTTGCGAATGTTTTCAATAGAACAGAGATAATTAGTCAATATTATAATAAATCAGATATTCTTAGTTTCGGGTTTGTTAATTCTAGCTCATTATCTGCTTATAATGATACTGTTTTGATTAACTTAGTTAATCAGACTTTAAGTAGTGTTAAGCTTACAGTCACAGATCAAAGATATAATGAAACAACTCTTATTATAAGTGTTAATAATACCGGAAATATACAAAGCTTAGGATTTTATAATATATCTCAAGTTAATTCTTTACTTTTAACTGCTGGAAATTCTAGTTTTAATCAAACATTGACTAATTCATTGTATTACTCTATAATTAATCCTAATAATTTCATAAATCACACGCAAGCTGTTATTTACAATGATAGTTTGTTGATATTAAATACAAACTCAACTTTATGGAGTTATATTTTAGCTAATTCTTTGAGTTGGAATTCTACTTACAATTTGACTTACAATAATTTACTTGGACAACAATGCCCTACTGGCAGATTTGTTAATGGTACTTTATCAAATGGAACAATAATCTGCGGAGTAGATCAGATAGGAGCTAGTGGAAACATATTCAATCAAAATTTGAATACTACTTCTAATGTTACGTTTGCTAACGTCACGGCTTCTACAGGGTTGTTTAGCTTTTTAGGAACAACTTTATCTAGAATAGGAAATATCTTTACTAATAATATTGATGCTTCTGGAAACATAACATCTCAGTTTTATATTGGAAGTCTTAATCGTTCTACTTTCCCTATTTCAACTTGTTCTGGAACAGACAAAGTAGTTGGAATTTTATTCAATGGAACTGTTTTTTGTGATACTGATGAAACTGGAGGTTCTAGTGGAAATGCTGGAACCAATTTCATTAATCTTTTAGCTGGTGCCGTAACGGATACTAACGCCCCTGCTACAGAAAGAATTGTAGGTAATAGTTATTATCTTGCATGTGTAAATGCAACAGGATATAATAGTTTTAGGTACGGTATTGCTCGTGCTACTACAAACGGCGCCACAAACGCTAATGTTTATATAAAATATATTGATTCCCCTACGACTAGTATAACTGCAAGCGCCTATACCAATTTATCTACCTCCGGTGCCCAAATATTAAGTTATACTAATCAAAATACTGCAAAGTTATCCAGCAGTTATACGATGAATAACACTTTAGATGAAATATGCTTAGGAGCATTTCAAGCTGGAGGAGATGGAGTTCTTGACCCTCAATGGAGAAATATATGGATAGAATTAAGTTCTTGATAGTTTTTCTTTTTTGTTTTGTTTTTTTAAATCAAGTTTCTGCAATTAATGCACAATCTTCTAGCTATCTGGTAAATATGTTTGGAAATTCTGTTTCTACTGGAAATGCAAATTCTAATACTTATTCTGCTACTTTTTTATCAGAAAATTTAGGTACAAATAATAATGCTCTTTCAAATAGTTTTATGAGTAATATCGGTTTTTTTGAAACAGGTTATTTTACAACAGTTAGTATTGGATCGTACTTAATTTCTCCTAAATTTGCTCAAATAGGTTCTACCATTAGTTTATCTGTAAGTGCAAATAATGCTCAAAATGTTTGGGTAGAAATTACCGCTCCTAATTCTCAGACCCAAATATTAAATTTGATAAACGGACAAACTCTAAATTATTTGCCTGTGCCTTCTATTGTTGGAAGATATAATGTTACATTTTATGCAAATAGTTCTGCTGGCGCTATAGCCTCTGTAGCAGATTATTTTGATCTAACAGAACAAATACAGATCCCTAATAATCCTTCTAGTGGAGGAGGCTCAGGTGGAACTGGAGTTATACAGAGTTGTAATTACAATTGGGATTGCACTCCTTGGAGTTTATGTTCTAACGGATTACAGACAAGAACTTGCGTAAATATTGGAACTTGTTCTGGAAATGAAAGTAAGCCTGTTGAAATTATGTCTTGTAACCAAGCATTGTTTGATGTATCTTTAGATTTAGAAGATGTGCAATATTTAGATGATAAGATTAGGTTTTTTATTAAGCTTGAGGAACAGTTTGGAATTGAAGAGTTAGATGTACACCTGAAATATTCTATAATAGATTCTCAAAATTTTGAAATTTTCAGTAGAATTGAAACTGTCGCAGTAATGGGTTCTTTAGAATTAGGTAAAGAACTTAGAATAAGATTGAATGATGGAGATTATATCCTTAGAGTTGATGTTCTTTACGGTAACTTACAGAGAGCATTCGC
>CAYMJZ010000057.1:0-4979 GCA_964391445.1 Candidatus Woesearchaeota archaeon | reverse complement strand
AAACTTGCTTCTTGTTTGAACAGTAAGAATGCTGTATTTTATACTTCTGGAAATTGTCCAGATTGTGAATCTCAGATTGAAATGTTTGGAGATTCAAAAGATACAATTAATATTGTTGTTTGTTCTTCTCCTGAAGAGTGTCCTGAAGGAGGAGTCCCTGCATGGCAAATTGGAAAACAGATTGTTTACGGAGTTAAACAACTTGATGAATTGATTAAAATCTCTGGTTGTGAAGTATGAATGAAAGAGAAGCTTATTTTATTGCTTTTACAAGAGCTAGAGCTGCATATGATTGTTATGGAGATTCTAGAGATTTAATAATTTCTGAAGTAGTTCAAAGGATAGGTGAAGACAAGACAAATCTAGCAGAAAAGGTATATGGTCAAATTTCTAGAGGTCAAATGTTACCTGATGGAATTACTCCTGAAATGATGAGAGTTGCGCTTAGTTTTCTTGAAGGATTTAGAAGAGTTAATTGAAATTTAATTCTATTGAGATAGGACAATGGTCGCTGCCTTTAACGTCTTTTAGTATTTTTGAGGATTTAATATTTGACTTTAATGAATTAGAGATACAAAAATAATCTATTCTCCAACCTATATTTTTTACTCTTGCATTATGCATTGGGCTCCACCAAGTATACTCGTCTTTTTTATCTGGGTTAAAGTGTCTGAATGAGTCTATGAAGCCGTGACTTATGTAATTTTCAAAACTGTTTCTTTCTTCTATTGTAAATCCTGCGTTTTTTACATTGTCTTTTGGTCTTGCAATATCTATTTCTTTATGTGCTACATTTAAGTCTCCACAGAATACTACAGGTTTCTTACTTTCTAAAGACTTTAACATTTCAAGGAATTTTTTATCCCATTCCAATCTGTGACTTAGCCTTAGCAAGCCTCTTTGAGAATTAGGAGTGTATACATTAACTAAGTAGAAATGTTGAAATTCTGCTAATATCACTCTTCCTTCATTGTCATCAAGTAATTCTTTTCCTAATTTTATTGACAAAGGCTTAATTTTACTGAATATTGCTGTTCCAGCATAACCTTTCTTTTCTGCTGGATTCCATATGTGATGTTCATAATCTTTGAGAATTTTATCAACTTGTTCCGGATGTGCTTTTATTTCTTGAAAACAAATTATATCAGGATTTTCTTGCTCAACATATTTAAGTACATCTTTTTTTAGAATTGAACGAATTCCATTTACATTCCAGGAGATTATTTTCATTTTATGTGAAAATGAAGAAAGTATAAAAAACTAACTTAAAGTCTTTTACGAGGAGGTTCGTTATTAATTAAACCCTTGCTTAAGTAAACATCTACCATTAATTGCATTGCATTGCTTATAGCAAATCTTTTAAGACTAAGAGTTGCAACATCTTCAGGGTTTATAGGCACATTTGATTCTGGATCAAACATTCTTGCCATTGCTAAATCAATCTCGTTTAATCCTTGGTCTAAGGACCTATATACTTCCCATCTCCCATTTTTTCCTTCTGAATAACCTCTAATAAGATCTCCAAACTTTAGTTCTCTTCTTGAATATTTTAGAGAATGTCCAATTGATCTATGGCCATTTCTATCATTCTCCATTGAGTACCCTACCGTCCTATCATCTATTTCTGAAAAATCTAATGCCACAGAGGTATTCAAAAAAGTTAATTTATAAAGATTGATATGTTTCGTTAGTAATGGTTAAAGAACTCTATTTTGATAACAATTCTACTACTAAAGTCTATGATAAAGTTGTTAAGGTGATGACTGATTGCATGCTTAAAAATTATGGAAATCCAAGTTCTTCTCATCTTATAGGAGACAAGGCTTCTAAAATTGTTTTAGACTCTAGAACTAAAATTGCTAGGGAGATTGGAGCTAAAGCGCATGAGATTTACTTTACATCTGGAACGACTGAATCTAATAATTGGGTTTTTTCTGGGCTTGCCCATACTAACCCTAGTAAAAAGAAAATTTTGATAAGTAGTATTGAACATCCATCTATAAGTGAAACTGCCAAACTATTTCTTAATTGGGGGTATAAAATTCTAGAAATCCCTGTTAATGCAGATGGTTTTGTTGATATTAATTTTATAGAAAAAAATATTGACTCTGAAACTTTATTTGTTTCTGTGATTCATGGAAATAATATATTTGGAACTATTCAAGACTTAAAAAAAATAGGAGATATTTGTAAAAGCAAAGGAGCTTTATTTCATACAGACGCTGCACAGACCTTTGGAAAAGTGAAGATATTAGTTCATGATTGGAATGTGGACTTACTTTCCGCTTCAGCACATAAGATTGGAGGTCCTAAAGGTATAGGGATATTGTATGTTTCTGATAAAGTAAATTTCTCACCATTGATATATGGTGGAGGACAAGAAAAAGGTTTACGAAGTGGAACTGAAAATACTCCTGGAATAGTTGGATTTTCTAAGGCCATTGAAATTTCTAATAGGATAGGATGGAAAAATTGTGAAGAAATTAGAGATCATATTGTTGAAAAATTAATTGAGAATGAAGAGATTCTTATTAGAGGTTCTATGGAATCAAGGACTCCAAATAATATTTTCTTTACTATTTTTAGAATAGATGCAGAGAGATTGATGTATGATTTATCGTCTAAAGGAATTTACGTTTCTATGGGGAGCGCGTGTGATTCTAAGAAAGAAATTGAAAATGGTGCATTAAAGGCCATAGGTTTATCTCTTAAGGATATGAAAGCTTCTCTAAGAGTTTCATTGCCTATTGATATAACAAAGAGAGATGCTGATTGTTTCTTAAAAATTTTGAATAAATTAATTTAAATATCCTAAATTATTGGGCTTTTTATGGAAGAATTAAGGGTTCTTGATAGGATAGTAGACCAAAGATCTGGAATATATTGTGGCCCTTTGGAGATAGATATTGGAGATAATAGATTATATGTAATTTATAGAGGCAGGACTATATGGCCTGAAAAATCTAAAGAAAAAACTAGAATGGTTTTTGAAACTGTCTGTTTTAAAGATAGAGGTCAAATGTTAAAAGCCTTCGACGAACAACATGATAGACTTAATTGGATAGAAACAGATACTGAAAAAATATACGGTTTTAATGCAAGTGACTTTTTGAAAGCAAAAATTCATGCAAGAGCATAAGTTTAAAAAGAATTTTTTACTTTGATAAGCATGAGAAAAATAATACGCAGAAGCAGAAGAAAGGCGATATTGAAGAGAAAAGTTTCTAGAAGAGTTGCCGGAAGATAATTTTGCTTTTATAGACATATTTTTATAACCTCTATCTTTGTGTTTCCTACTGTGGTGACTGATTAAATGGCTCGAACTGGTAAAAGCGGTGAGAAAAATGGAGAAAAGATATTTTCGCATTCTAGATTGTGGTTATATGAATCATGTCCTGAATTTTACAAATTAAGGTATATAGACAAGCTTTCTCCTCCTATTCCTACTGCAATGCCTTTGTTTTTAGGGACTGCAACTCATGAGGCCCTTGAATGGCTTTATCATCAAGTGAAACATAGAGAAGTTAGCGTTGATGAATTAATAGAGCATTTTACTGAAAATTGGGTAAAACAAATAGAAGAAGAAGAAATTGAGATAGAAAATGGGGATGAAATGGACAATTATAACAAAGGAGTGAGATTTTTAACAGATTACTATACTAAAAACAAACCATTTAACCAAAAAGTGATTGCAATAGAGCATAAAATACTCTTTCCATTAGATGATGATGGAAAATATAAAATTCAAGGATTTATTGATCGTTTAGATATGGGGGAAGATGGGGTTTATGAAGTCCATGATTATAAAACAAATCAATCAATGAAAAAAAGAGAGGAATTTGAAAAAGATAGACAGCTTGCATTTTATGATATAGGATTACGCGAGACATTTGGAAAAGATATCAAAGTTAGACTAATATGGCATTTTCTTAACTTTAATATGAAAATCGTTTCTACAAGGACTCCTGATCAGCTCGAAAAGTTAAGAAAAGAAACACTTGAGCTTGTGAAAAAAATTGAATCAACTACTGAATGGCCTTCTTGCAATGGAAAATATTGTGATTGGTGCAGGTATAAAAGAGAAAATAAAACTACTTATGAAGAATTTGTCAAGAATGTTAAGGAAATTGTAAAGAAAGCAGATGAATTTATTCCTGATGATCAGCAATTTAGAGAATTGGCTAAATAACAAATAGAAATGGTTTTATAATTGAAACTCTTATCTTGTAAATGAAAAAGACTTTGATTATTTTAATTATTTTGTTAATTGCGATTGGGTTTTATTTTGTGAGTAGAGATTCTACTGTTGATGTATCTAACAGCCCTTTAGAGACAGAACAGATTGTTCAGGAACAAACACAAAATATTGTAATTGATAAACCTATTCTATATAATTTAGGAATTGATATTGAATCATTGGATAAATCTACTAATAAAGCTGGAGATATTATATTTTCTAAGCAATTAATTTACGATGATGGACGTGTAGCTGGAGATAAGGCATTTATTGACTTCGGGTCTAAAGAAAAATACTTTGAGGATTCTATAGGCACAATAGAATACTGGTTTCACGTACCACTCAAGACTTCTGTTAAATCTCCTTTGACTGGAAGAGCCGAAGTCATTTATTTTGAACATACAGAAGACTGGGGAGTAAATATTCTGACTGAATTTGATTATATTATATCTTTTGAGCATTTAGTTAATTTAAATGTTGAAGATGGAAGCATTGTAAATGTGGGAGATGTCTTAGGAGAAGCTGCTCCTAGAAATACATTTGGAGATAAAATTGCAATGGTCGAATTGGCTGTATGGATGGGAGGAAATAACGTAGTAAAATTCTGCCCATTTGATTTCCTTGATGAGAGTTTGAAGCAGCCTTATGCTCAAAAGATAAACACTCTTTCTACTGAATGGGAAGATTTTATAGATGAAGATGTATATGAACAGGAAAAATGGGTTTCTCCTGGATGTTTAGT
>CAYMJZ010000056.1:1538-5413 GCA_964391445.1 Candidatus Woesearchaeota archaeon | reverse complement strand
AAATATGTATTACTTGAAACTAGTCCACATGGTAAAAAACAAATTACAGGCTCGTGCATCTGGAAAAGTAACATTATTGACAAGACAGCCTGTAGAAGGAAGGGCAAGAGGCGGAGCATTGAGATTGGGAGAAATGGAACAGCAAGCATTAGTAGCTCACGGAGCATCATTGTTATTGAAAGAAAGATATGACTCTGATAAGACAGTTATACATATATGTTCATCTTGTGGAAACATCGGAGTTAAAGACGGAATTAGAAACAAGACTTACTGTCCAATTTGCGGAGGAAATGACATTGAGCCAATTGAAGTTGCATATGCATTCAAGCTTCTTGTAGAAGAGTTGCTAGGATTACATATATTAACCTCATTTGAACTAAAGAACAAATACGAACAATAAAATGGCAAACGAAATAGTAAAAAAACAAGTTAAATCATTGAAGTTTAGTTTAGTTAATCCTGAACAGATTAAGAAATTAAGCACTGCTAAAGTTGTAACTCCAGAATTATATGATATCGACGGATTCCCTGTAGATGGAGGTCTTATGGATTTGAGACTTGGAGCTGTTGATCCTGGAGTGAGATGTAGAACTTGCGGTGGAAGATTGAAAGAGTGTCTTGGACACCCTGGAATGGTTGAACTTGCAAGACCTATTGTACATATCAAATATATTCCTTTGATTGAATTGTTCTTAAGAAGTTTCTGTCATGCTTGTGGTAAATTGACATTAGAAGATGACAAGCAGAAAAAATACACTCCTGTAGAGAGAGCTAAGAAAGCCCGTGATAAGAAGAAGTGTCCTCATTGCACAGTTGATTTGGAAAGAATAAAACTTGAGAAACCTACATCATTCTACACTGGAAAGAAGAGATTGTTCCCTAATGAAATAAGAGAAATGCTCGTAAAAATAAAAGATGAAGAGATAAAGAAGATTGGAGTTAACCCTAGAACATTTAGACCTGAATGGGCAATACTTTCACAGTTATTAGTGCCTAGTGTAACTATGAGACCATCAATTACTCTTGATACTGGAGAGAGATCTGAAGATGATTTAACTCACAAGATTTCAGATATTATTAGAGCTAATCAAAGATTATGGGAAAACTTGAATGCTGGAGCTCCTGAGGTTATTATAGAAGATCTTTGGGACTTGTTACAATATCACGTTACAACATTCTTTGATAATAATATTTCTAAGATTCCTCCTGCAAGACACAGATCTGGACAACCTTTGAAAACAATTACTGAAAGAATTAAAGGAAAAGAAGGAAGAATTAGAAAGAACCTTGCTGGAAAGAGAGTTAATTTCTCTGCTAGAACTGTAGTTTCTCCTGACCCATATTTAGCTTTGAATGAAGTAGGAGTTCCTTTTGAAGTTGCAAAGATAATTACAGTTGCAGAAGGAGTTACAACTGCTAACCTTGAATATATGAAAGCTCTTGTTAGAAAAGGAGATGTTCATCCTGGAGCTAACTATGTTATAAGACCTGATGGAAAGAAAAAGAGAATTACTGAAGAATTAAAAGAAGAAATTTGTAACGAGCTTGCTCCTGGATACAAGGTTGAAAGACATTTAGTAGATGGAGATGTTGTATTGTTTAACAGACACCCTTCCCTTCATAAACAGTCTTTGATGGCTCACTATGTTAGAGTATTGCCTTACAAGACATTCAGATTACACCCTGCAGTTGTATTTCCATATAACGCTGACTTCGACGGAGACGAAGTTAACATACACTCTCCTCAAACTGAGGAAGCAAGATCTGAAGCTGAAACATTATTGAACATTAAGCACAACATTATTTCTTCTAAGAATAACTCTAACCTAATTGGTTTGATTACAGATGCATTAACTGGAAATTATGTTCTTGGAAAGGACCAATTTAATAAGGCAGACGCGGATCAAACATTATTTGCTGCTGGCATTGTTAATAAAGGGACAACAAAGAGCATGAGCGGAACTGAAGTGTTTGCTCAAATAATCCCTCATGGTTCAGATATTAAAGTTCCTAAAGAATTAACTGATGAAAATACATTAGGACTTGAAAAGGGAATTATGGTAAAAGACATTGACAAGTCTCATGGAAGAGATGCTGCTATGGATTCTATACAGAAAGCTGCTGCTCTTGGAACTCAATATATCACAAGAAGAGGATTCTCTCTTGGATTAAGAGATTTAGATGTTAATCCTAAAGTTAGAGAAATTACAAATAAAATTATAGAAAATGCCTATGAGAAGACAGTGAAAATAGATGAGATGGCTAAGAAAGGAGAATTAGAATTATTGCCTGGAAAAGATGTTAATGAAACTAAAGAAATTAAGATTTCCCAAGTACTTAATGAAGTTAGAACAGAAGTTGGAAGAGTTGTAAAAGAAAATATCTCAAGAGATTCTTCAATTGGAAGCATGATATCATCTGGTGCTGCTGGTTCTGCTACAAATATTACTCAGATTGGTTGTTGTGTAGGACAGCAGATTTTGTGGAATAAACGTATCGGATTTGGATATAATGGAAGAACTACTTCTCACTTCAAGAAAGGAGATGTTGGGTCTGAAGCAAAAGGATTCATTAAATCATCTTTCTTCCAAGGTTTGAAACCAACTGAGTTCTTCTTTGGAGCAATAACTGGAAGAGACGGACTTATGGATACAGCTCTTAGAACTCCTAAATCTGGTTACTTGTACAGAAGACTTGTTTCTGCTCTTCAAGATTTGAAAGTAGAATATGATGGAACTGTTAGAGATGCTTCTCAAAATATTGTACAGTTTGCATATGGTGGAGATGGAAAAGACGTATCTGAATTACATACCGGTAAGAAAATACAAGCTGGAGAATCTGTAGGAGTTACAACATCTCAATCATTCGGAGAATCATCTACTCAGATGGTTTTGAACGTATTCCACTCTGCGGGAGTTGCTGAAGTACAAGTTACATTAGGTTTACCTAGATTGATTGAAATATTTGATGCAAGAAAAGAGCCTTCAACACCTGCAATGGAAATTTATCTTGATAAAGAAAATAATAATGAAAAAGATGCTAGAAACATTGCTGAAAAGTTGAAAGAAGTTAAACTTTCTGAAATTGCATCTGAATTTAAGATGGACTTCTCTGGAAAGAAGGTTGAAATTGAGCTTGATGCTGAAGCATTGAAGAGAGTTCACGTTGGAGCTGCTAAAATTGCTGAAAGACTAAATGAGAAAGGATTCGACGCTAAACAGAAAGATAATACTATCGTTTTGAAGACTACTGATATGAGCTTCAAAGAAATGTATAAAGTTAAAGAAAAATTGAAGAGTACAATAATTTCTGGAGTTAAAGATATATCTCAAGTTGTTGTAGCTCATAGAGGAAGAGACTTTGTTATCTTAACTAGTGGAAGTAATTTGAAAGAAGTAATCGAATTCAAAGGAGTAGATAAGGAAAGAGTATTTACAAACAATGTTCATGAAGTTGCTGCAGTTCTTGGAATTGAGGCCGCTAGAGAAGCAATATTACTTGAAATAAAGAAAGTTCTTGATTCTCAAGGTCTAGATATCGATGAAAGACACTTAGATTTGATTTCAGATGCTATGAGCAACACTGGATTAGTTAAGGGAGTTACAAGAATGGGAATTATTTCATCTAAATCAAGTATTTTCGCTCGTGCTGCTTTCGAAACACCTGATAAACAGTTTGTAAACGCTACAATACAAGGAAAGAAAGATGACTTAGCTTCAGTAATTGAAAACATAATACTCAACCAGCCTATTCCAGTTGGAACTGGTCTTCCAGGATTGCTTGTAAAAGTTACAGGTGCTCTTGTCGATAAAAAAGTTAAGAACAAGGCTAAAAAAGAGTAATTAATTTTATAAACTGGTTTGATAATTTACAAA
>CAYMJZ010000056.1:0-1528 GCA_964391445.1 Candidatus Woesearchaeota archaeon | reverse complement strand
ATATGCAGACGATGAGATACATAAATCTCTTTGAAAGAATTGCAGGGGTCCGTGCAACAAAATGTTTTGTTTATAACAATACAATTTATTTTGCTGTTCCTCCTAAATTCTTTGGAAAGACTACTAACCCTCAAATATCAAGAGCTGTTTCAGAACAGCTTGGAAAGAGAGTTAGAATAATTAGAGATGCTAATGATGATTTGAATTCAATTGGAAATTTTGTTAGTGAAGTTGTTTCTCCAGCAGGATTTGATAATTTTGAAATTCAAGAAGGAGTTTATGTTATTACTGCTGGTTCTAGAGAAAGAGCTGCAACTCTTATTGGAAGAAACAAGATGAGATTAAATGAATTAAGTGCAATAATACAATCTTATTTTGGTAAGACTGTCAAGGTAGTTTAATTAATCTGATTTTTATAGTAATATTTAAAAGAGTAAATTAATAATTTAGATTATGGTTGCAAAAAATCTTGCAGATCACTACCAACAGGGTAAGGATCAATTAGTTGGAAAGGTTTTTAGAGGAGAGATCGAGGGCAGACAAGTTGATTATCGTGTTGTTGGAACAGAACAAGTTAAATGGCTTCTTGGTACAAGAGACGTAATGCTAATAAGATTAGTTGGAAATGTGCCTATGGAAATTAGAGAAAGAAGATTTAATGGCGGAGATGCTATGGAAGATCATGATTACCATGTTATAATAAACCGAAAAAGATTACATGATTTGCACGTCGAAGAAACACAACAATCAAATGGTTCTTCTTATCATTAAGATACATTCTAGAGAGTAACATTTAAAAACCAAATTTACAGAAGGAGTATACATGGGTTTATTCAACGCTAAGAAATTAATGAAGAATAGAAAGAAGTTCAGATGGAACGATAGAACTTACAAAGTTAGAACTCTAAAACTTAACGTAAAAGCAGACCCTCTTGGTGGAGCTTCTCAAGCTAAAGGAATTGTTGTTAGCAAATTCCAAAAAGAAGCTGCGCAGCCATCTTCTGGAATGAGAAAATGTTGCAAAGTTCAACTTGTAAAATCTGGAATTTCAGTTGGAGCATTTATCCCTGGAAACTTAGCTCAAAAATTTGTAGATGAACACGATGAAGTTATGATTGAAAGAATTGGTGGAAAACAAGGAAGATCTAAAGGAAACATTAGAGGTATCAGATTCAGAGTTATTCAAGTAAACGATCAGCCACTTCACTTATTGTGGAAGGGCAAGATAGAGAAGGGAAGAAGATAATGAGTTTTAAGATATTTGATTTATATGATATGGAAGAAGTGAAGGTTACAGATGCTGCTCTTGCTCCTTACATAAATATACAACCAAAATTATTGATAAAATCACACGGAAGAAATGTTGGAAAATTCACACAAACAAAAGTACACATAATTGAAAGGCTTGCTAATAGACTTGCAGTTCCTGGACACGTCGGAAAGAAACACAAGATAATTGCTTCTCACTCTTCTGGAAAATATGGAAGAAATATGCAGACATTAATTGATACTCTTAAAATAATTGCTG
>CAYMJZ010000055.1:0-5429 GCA_964391445.1 Candidatus Woesearchaeota archaeon | reverse complement strand
TGCAGTCCTTGTTTTCTCTTCTGGAAATCTTGTTTGTACCGGAACAAAGAGTATAGCTCAAGTAAAAGAAGTTGTTGATCAAGTTATTAAACAGCTTGCTAAAATTGGTGTGCGTATAACTACCAAGCCTAAAATAACTGTTCAAAATATTGTAGCTTCTGGAAGCATCGATGTTGACTTGAATTTGAACATATTAGCTTTGGAATTGGAAAATACTGAATATGAACCTGAACAATTTCCAGGTTTGGTTTACAAATTAGGAACACCGAACGCAACTTTCTTACTCTTTTCCAACGGTAAACTTGTGTGTACAGGGACTAAAAATAAAAATGAATTGGATGATTCTATGGTTCAGTTGAATAAGAATGTAAAAGATGTTCTTAAGAGACTTAAGAAAGAGAGCGGAGAATAATGTTTTTAGGAACTTTTTTACAGAGTGCTTCTTTGACGGATAATGAATTGGGATTTTTGTTTGGACTTATTGCTGCTTTCTTCTTTCTTTTCTTGTTAGTTTTAGTTTTTGCATATGTTTATTTATCTTTTGCATATTCTGCGGTTGCAAAAAAGGCTAAGTTAAGATCTCCTGGAATTGCTTGGATTCCTTTTGTAGGACCTTTAATAATTGCTTACAAAACCTCTAAAATGCATTGGTGGCCATGGTTGCTTATTATAGGATTCTTTATTCCAATTGTAAATGTTATTGCTAATCTTGTCTTTACAGTATTTACAGTTATCTGGCATTGGAAGATGTTTGAATCAATTAAGAAACCTAATTGGTGGAGTATATTGATGTTAATACCTATTGTGAACTTTGTTATAATAGGAATTGCTGCTTGGAGTAAGAAATAATTACAAGAACTGGTTGAGTTTACTTTGAGACTTTTTTAGCTTGAGAATTACAGATTTTTCTGTGTAATTTGATACTGATTGTTTTAATCTGCTTTGAATGCTGTTTAATGCTTCATTTAATGTGTTGAATATCTCTGGTTTGTTTTTGAATGCTTCTCTTGATGTTTCTCTTAGAATTCCCACTCCACAAGGTGCATAATATTGTGGTCTAACCTCTCTGAAAACAAGGCAAGTTGCTTGTCTTTTTATGGATTCTAGATATTCTGTTAATGCTAGTCTGTTAGCATAATATGCTCCCGTCACATTATCTGCATATTTTTTTCTTGAAAATATTGTTTCATAATCTTGCCAAACCGCTGAATTGAAAGGGTTTTTTATGCTTATCTCGATTACCTCAAATGCAAATGTATCTGGAATCAAAAGAAATTCATAATGATTTCCTAGATACTCTGAATGAAAAACTCTATATTCGCTAATTTCAGGATGTTGTTTAATCTTTTCTAATTTGTTTTTTGAAATTGTATCATCTACGGCTGTTATTGACCATCTTGTGGGAACTAATTTTCTATTTTTCTTTAAACCTAAAAGTCCTGCCGATAGAATTTTTATTATAGTGGATGTTTGAGTATTTGCCTTATGTAGTTCTTGGATTGCTATTGAAGATTTTGTTTCTTTATCATTTATTAAGTAGTCTACTTTAGGTTTTACAGGAGCATTTTCTTCTAATTTTGCAGACTCTATTTCTGCTGCTTTTGGAATTAGAGGGCTTCTGTCATCTTGCTCTTTATTTGCAGTAACTGGTCTTTTTAATTCAAAGTTAGTCACTACTGATTTGTGAGTCATTGCAACTTCTTTCATCACTCCTAGAAACTTAGTTTCTAATTTTTTTATGTTTGATTGTGTGCGCCCATAAATCAATTGATTTCTATATTCTGTTATTTGAGAGATAGATAGTTTATTTTGATGCCATGATTCTGGAGAAGACATTATGCTAGTATCTCCGGTTTCTTGAGGTGCTAAAATTCCCGTATAAACATTAGGGTAGTTCCATTTGCCTACAAATATTTCTGGAGGGGTTGAGCCAGAAAAGTTTTGTATTTTTACAGGTTTGCCTATAAAGAATGTATGTATCTCGCAGTCTTCTTCGCCACAGGTTTTGCAAATCACTTAGACTTTTATTTTAATCAATATATAGAAATTGTTATTCTTCAGCTTCTAGATGTATTCTAGTTTTATGCATCTTATATTCTATTAAACCTATTAATCCGAGGATGAAACCACCTATAATTGTAGCTATACCCAACTGAGTCATTGAGCTATTTTCTCTTGAAAATTGAATTAATGCAAAACCGAGTATTAGTGCTGAGAATGTTGTTCTAACATATGAAAGGAGTGTTCTTTCATTTGCCAATAAAGCTGTTTCCTCTTCAAGTTTTAACTTGCTCTTTTTTATAGAATTCATATCTATCTAAGAGATGTTTTATTCTTAAAGATTACCCTTATATTAATTTTTCAAGTCAGATATTCCGAGAAGGATGAAAAGAACGCCAATCATTGTTACTAGCCAGAATAATCCTCCTTTAAAGAATTCTCCAGCAGCGTTCCAGAAATTCCATGCTCCCCAGTTCTGAGAATAGTATGCAATAAGTATTGCACCCACTACCAGAATAAGACCAACAAGAAGTTCGGACCATTTATTCATGCTATTGTCTAATATTTTGGGTATTTAAAGATATTTATAATTAAAGAAGAGGTATCAGGCTTAATCTACGGAATGTTAATCCGTTTGCTGAATCAGTTGTTGTGATTGGAGAGTTTTGCAGTATTTTTTCTATTCTTCTCAGTCCCAAATAATTATACGGTATATTTCCCCTGTATTTTTGTTTGATTAAAGCAATTGCTCCTGAAACGTGCGCTGCTGATTGAGATGTTCCTATACAAGTTGTTGTAGACGTATTAGATGTCGAAGATGTATATCCACATGAACCGAATGTTCCTAAACTAGTTGCTGTCGAAGTTATTCTTGCTCCGGGAGCTACCAGATCTAAATTGTTTCCTGTATTTGAACCACATGCTACTCTATCAACAGTTACATTACCATTTGAGTCTGTGCAAACTCCCCAAGGAACTGATAAGCTCGACGTTTTGTCATAAGTTGCTCCGACAGATGTTGCATTTGGAGAACACGCAGGATATGAAATTCCGTTTTTATGACCTTGATTTCCAGATGAAACAACTACAGGTATGCCATTGGACACTGCAGCGTTTATAGCAGCATCCATCCAAGTAGGGCATGTGTTTGATATGCTACTATAACTTCCTCCGTCTCCGATACTTACAGAGATTACACTAAGTTTTCTAATACTTACGGCAGTTAAGCAGTGATTCATTCCTGCAAGCATATTCGTGTTTGTACATGAACCATTTTGATTGCATACTTTTTCAGCCATCAAGTAAGCGTCTGGAGCTACTCCTCTGAACAAAGTCGTTGCATTTAGCCAACCCTTTCCTGCAATTATTCCGGCAAGATGGGTTCCATGTCCATTATCATCGATAGGATTTGTATCATTATTAACAAAGTCATATCCTCCTATTACCTTGACTCCCCATGCTCCTCCTAAAGCTACATGATTGTAATCTACTCCTGAATCTAATAAACACACTATTTGGCCTAGACCGGTTAGGTTTGTTGTCGGAGTTATAGGATAGCTCCATGCTTGCGTGGCATTAATTAGAGGCATACTTTCTTGATATTGTATTTCAAGTGTTTTTTCAGCGAATATTTCTTTTACAAGATTACTTTGTTTTAATAATTCAATTGTTTCTTTATCAGCACTAACTGCTAAAGAATTGAATGCTTCGTATGTATGAATTATATCTAATTTTCCAGTTTTTGATTCTATTTCTTTAGATAATGAGTTTATGTTTGATTTAGAATTTTTTATTACTCTGTTTAAATCATCTGATGTTGAATCTTCAGACAACTTTATGATTATGTTGATTCTTTCACTTTCCTCAAGTTGTTTGTAAACTTCAGATTCTACCTTTAATTCTTTTTCAGTAACGTCTTGAGCCATCGAAAATGAGTTGAAATATACTATTAAGAATAGAGAAAACAATGCTACAATTATAAGACTTAATTTGGTGCCTTTCATTGCGAATGTTTAACTCTTGAGTAGTATATAAATCTTTCCCTGTTCGTTTAATTTTATGGACTGTTCAACTGAAATTGAAGCTTTCATGGTCTTTAAATATGAGATAAATTTACATTCTCCATGGATAAAAGTATAAGCATTGATTTAGGAGATCCTAGAACTGGAAAGGTTGCTGAAGCATTGTCAAATAAGACTTGTGTAAAGATTTTAGATTTACTTGCATCACAAGAACTTACTGCCAGCGATATTGCAGTAAAACTTGGAATACCTTTGAATACTACAGGTTATAATTTAGATAAATTAATAGCTGCTGGGCTTGTTGAAAAGTCCTCTAATTTCTTTTGGAGTGTAAAGGGAAAGAAAACTCCAGTTTATAAGGTAGCAAATAAGAAAATAGTGATCTCTCCAAAAAGGATTATTGCAAAGGTTCTTCCATTCTTTTTAATTGCAGGCGTTTTAGCGATAATTACTGCTTCTTTTGTATTGAATGATTCCAGACAGAATATTTCTTCAGTTTCTAGCGATTTAGAGACATTCGATTCTTATGATGATTTAACTGAATATATTGAAAAATCTAGGTCTGCTGCTGGAAACGCTTATGGTTTGTTTGGAAGAGGAGAAGGAGCAGTTTCTTCAGACTCTACTGCTCCATCATTAGGAGAAGCTGGAACTAAATCATCTGTAGGAGGGACAGGATCTTCAGATTATTCTGGGACAAATATTCAGGTTGTAGGAGTTGACGAAGCAGATATTGTAAAGAATGATGGCAAATATATTTACACAGTCAATCAAAATAAAGTAATAATTGTAGAAGCATATCCTGCAGATTCAATGAAAGTTATTGAAGAGCTTGATTTTGATAATTATGTTAATGGAATATTCCTTTCAGAAGGAAAGCTTGTAATCATCGAGTCGTCTTATGGTTACTCTTTATATGCAGGAACAGATGCTGATGCTGAGGGTCAGAAGATTGCAGACACAATAAGGGCTCCGGATACTTATAGGAACGAAGTTAGAGTACATATATATGATATTTCAGAATTATCTTCTGGAGCTGTTAAACTTGAGACTTTTGTTCTTGATGGAAATTATTACACTGCTAGATTGATTGAAGGGTATGTATACATAATATCAAACAAATATATTGATACTTCAGGGCCAATCATGCCTTACTTCAGAGCAGGGGATAATATTGAATCAGTTACTGCAGATAGAATTTACTATCCAGGATATTATGATTCTAACTTAATATTTACTTCAGTTATGGCTATTGATTTGGAGAATCTTGATTATGAGGGAAATGTATTTTTGCTTGGTAGTAGTGTGATTTATGTGTCTCAAGAATATATATATTTGACCAGTTCAAAAACATATGATTATTCTAAATTTCAGGAAGATTCTCTTCAAGTTATATTTAAATATTTA
>CAYMJZ010000054.1:0-5461 GCA_964391445.1 Candidatus Woesearchaeota archaeon | reverse complement strand
AATGTTAAAAACAACATTAAATTCGGCAAAAGTGAATGAAAAAATAGAACTTTACGTAAAAGAATTTGTTATTTGTACGGAATGTAAGAAACCAGACACTGAAATAATATCTGAAAAAGGCATAAAATTCAAACACTGTTTGGCTTGCGGAGCTAAATCTCCTGTAAGATACAATCTGTAAGTCTTTATAGAAAATAGCGAAGTTCTGAACAAAACATTTAAAATAGCCCTAAATTTATGAGATGTGGAGGTCAAAAATGGCTAAACCGAAACAAGAGTTCTACGATGTTAAGACTAAAAGCAAATTTAGCACTGATAGTTACAAACTTGTAGAAAAAAGCGGAAGATTCTTCATTGTTGCAAAATCTCCTACTGGTACACACGAATGCTGGAAAGTAGTAGGAAAAGACGCTGCAGCAAAGCTGAAGTAATCAGTTAATTTATTTTTTATATCATTTTTATTAAAAATGTGGGTAAAACTCCACAAGTCCTCAAGAACAGTAGTTGCAATATGCGATGAAAATCTTTTAGGCAAGAAGTTCACAGAGGGAATTAAGCAATTAGATGTAGCAGAACACTTCTATAAAGGAGAAAAACACTCAAAAAGCGAAGTCATAGAAATAATGAAATATGAATTCAAATCAGATTCAACCTTTAACATAGTAGGTAAAGAATCAATACAAACAGCAATAGAAACAGGAATAATACAAAAAGACGAATTCTCAAAAGTAAAAAACATCCCTTTTACATTAGTAATAAACTAAAATTATTGCACGATATATATATCAAAATCTTTTATTTATTAGATTATGAAAGGAGGTTTAAAATGAAAAACAAATTATTTTCTTTTGTTGTAGTTGCAATCGTTGCTTTAGCAATAGGATTATTCATCGGAACTAAAATGGTTAGTCCTCAATTAGCACCATCAAGCCTTGAGCAAGAAGGACAAGTTGTCTTAATGGGGACTCCAGGAATATTTCCAGATAAAGACCCTATCCTAAAAACAAACTTTTATGCAAATAGTCCAGGAGCTGTAGGAAGAATAAGATACATACAACCCGATTTAACAAGCATTAGTCAAACTTCAACACTTAATTTTAGAGGATGTTTTAGTATAAGCTATCTTGATAACAATAAAAAAGTAATCCCTCTATCAACACTTGGAGGATTATTAGGAAGCGGTTTATGTATAGGTCCAGGAGATAGCGGCTTCGTCTTAGATGTACTTAAAGTTTCTCCAGGTTCTCCTGCAACAACAGGTAGAGTTATTGTAACAGCTTCTCAAATAACTCAATAAATAAGCAAATTTTTATTTTATTATTTTTAATTTTGTTAAACCAATAGCTTTTAAAAGCCTCAATATCCTAGGAAATTTATGCAAGATCATGAAGAAAGCGAAGATAATGAATTTGGAGACTTTGAAGAAATCTTAGATGGATCTGAATCTGAAGAAAATGAAGAGGAAGTTCAGCAAGAAGGTTTTGTAAGAGCTAGAAATCCAAAAAAAGATGAAGTAATAGGGACAATTGTTCAAAGATATGGAGGAAATAGAATGGAAGTCCTTACAACAGATGGAAAAACAAGAAACTGTAGAGTTCCTGGAAAGTACAAAAGACAATTATGGCTGAGACCTAAAGACATAGTCCTGATCAAGCTATGGGAATTTGACAAAGACAAAGGAGACATTATTTACAAATACAAACCTAATGAAGTAACCCAATTAAAGAAAAAAGGACTTCTAAACGCCTTAACAACAGAATTCTAATGATCTTAATAGAAATATCAGCTAGAAGAGAAATTGTAAGAAATAAAGAGAAACTAGAGCAAAAACTTAATTGTAAAATTCAAATTAAAGATAAAACAATAACCATAGATACAGACCCATTTAATGAATATGAGGCTCAAAGAGTCTTTGATGCGATCAATCTAGGTTTTTCTGTAGAAAAAGCTCTTTTAGTCTTAGATGAAGAAAATAATTTTATCAAAATAAACATAAAAGATTATGCAAATACAAAAAACTTAGAAGTCGTAAGAAGTAGACTTATAGGAACACATGGAAAGACTAAAAAGACAATTGAAGAGATAACAAAATGCAACATATCTATTCATGATAACCAAGTGGGAATTATTGGTCCTGCAGAAATAACCGAAAGTGCTCTAACAGCAATTACAAATGTAATCAAAGGAACAAAACAAGCAAATGCTTACAAATACCTAGAAAGAATAAATACCCAAAAGAAAGGTAAAAAAAATAATTATAAAAAAAGCTCTAAAAAAGAAGAATCTGAAAAATTCAATTCAGAAGACGAAGAATCAGAAGAAATTTAATAAAAATAAAAACTAAGATAGAATTAAAGCTAAAAATTATCTGCGCTTAGCTTTTCTACTGCTGGATTTTTTGGCAGGAGATCTCTTTGCAGATTTCTTAGCCTTTTTCTTCATCACTTAATCATACACCTCTTTCAAATAAAATAAGCATCACTTATATTTAAAACCTTGTTCAATTTTAGCAGAAATAAAAAAATATTTTTATTTAAAAAATAATTTACGTCGATAAAAAATAGAGCCAAAAAAATAAAATTAAATAATAATCTTAACTAAAATCCCCAAAACAACTTAAAAAAGATCAAAACCAAGATTTAAATAACATAAAATGGCTCTTATTTTCGAGTCCTCTTAGCTCAGCAGGTAGAGCACGCGGCTGTTACGATTTAGGGAAAACTGAATCGAAGAAACCGCGGGGTCGCTGGTTCGAGTCCAGCAGGGGACGTTTCTTCTCACTTTATAAACTAAATTAATCATAATAAAACATGAAACAAAAAGTACTATTAGGCCTATCAGGAGGAGTAGATTCTGCAGTAGCTACGCTTCTTCTTCAAAAAGAAGGTTATGAAGTAATAGGTGCATTCATGCGTTGCTTTTCAGAAGAAAAAAATAAAATTACTGGAGAATGTCCTTGGATAGAAGATAGAAAAAGTGCTCAAAAAATATCATCTCAATTGGGAATAGAGTTCATAACAATAAATTATGAAAACGAGTATACAAAACAAGTAATCAAACCAATGTTCCAATCTTATGCAAAAGGGCTGACTCCAAATCCAGACTCAGCTTGCAATACAGTTATAAAATTTCCTTACTTGTGGAAAGAGGCAAAAAAACATAACTGTAAATTTATAGCAACAGGCCATTATATTATTAAAAAAATAGAAAAAAACAATAAATTTTATCTAAAAATACCAAAGGACAGTAAAAAAGATCAATCTTATTTTCTTTACGGCTTAAGTCAAGAGGATCTTAAACATACTTTATTCCCAATTGGCAATTACAAAAAAGAAGAAATAAGAGAATTAGCCAAACAAAATAATCTTCACAATTGGAATAGGCAAGGTACAAGAGGTTTATGTTTTGTAGGGAATATAGATGTAAAATCATTTCTAAAACAAAAAATAAAAAATAAACCTGGAATAATAAAAGACCCAGATGGAAATATTGTAGGACAACATAATGGAATGATGTTTTATACCATAGGGGAAAGGTTAGGAGAAAATCAAGATATCCAGATAAGTAATGAATATAGAAACAAAGTGAAATCAAAAATATATATAGCAAAAAAAGACATAAAAAACAACATTTTAATTGTAGCACCAGAAAACCACCCTTTATTAAAAACAAAAGAATTCAAAATAAAGAATATAAATTATATTTCTGGCAAACCAAAAGAAAAGAGCATTCTAGTAAGAATAAGGCATCTAGGAGATTTAAACAAAGCACAAATCAAAGGAAACAAAATCATCCTACACAAACCAATTGAAGGTGTGGCCCCGGGCCAATCAGCAGTTCTTTATACAAAATCAAAAACTCTCATAGGAGGAGGAGAAATTTCTTATTAAGAAGATTTTTAATCACTAACAGCCATATAAAAATATGAAAACACATGAAGCAATACAAAAAAGGTCATCAATAAGAGATTTCTCAAACAAAAGCGTAAAATTTGGTCAAGTCTTGGAAGCTATAGATGCTGCCAACCAAGCCCCATTTGCAGGAAATATAAACAACTTAAAATTTATCTTAGTAGAATCAAAAGAAAATAAAAATTATCTGGCAGAGTTTTCTCAACAATACTGGATGTCTGATGCAAGTTGGATAATAATAGCCTGTTCAGAATCAAAGAAACTTGAACAATTATATCAAGATAGAGCAGAAATGTATGGAAGACAACAAGCTGGAGCAGCAATACAAAATTTTCTGCTTTCAATAACAGAACAAGGCTTAGGAGCATGCTGGGTAGGAGCCTTTTCTGAAAAAGAAATTAAATCCAAATTCAGAATACCAGAATCATGGGCCGTAGAAGCTTTAATTCCAATAGGGCATCCAAAAAACAAAGCAAAGAAACAGGCAAGAAAAAATGAATTAGATGGAAAAATATTCTGGGAAAAATGGGATCAAAAAACAAAACCTCAAAAATATCCTCATCAAGATCCTTCTACTAAAGACTAAATAGAGTTAAGTTTAAAAAAGCAAGATCTAGAAAAAATTATGGATAAAATTTTAATGAAAATAGAAGAAATAGTCCTTCAAGTAGGTTTAAAGATAGCAAAAAGAAATGAAGGAGCATTATTTGTAATAGGAGAGGTAGAAAACAAACCATTAGTAGATCAAACAGTTCCCCCGTTTAATATAATAAACAATCCAAAGTTACTTGAATCTCTGGCCTTAATGGATGGTGCCGTAATAATTGATAAAAACGGTCTGATGTCTGCATACGGAACAATGATTAAATCAAATAAAATTTTCAAAAACTTTGGAACAAGACATAGTGCAGCATTGAGTGCATCAAAGAATGGAAATGTAGTATTCTTGGTTTCTGAAGAAGACAAAAAAGTTAGAATTTTTAAAAATGGAAAGCTAACAATGCAAGTAGATGCATTACAAAAAAATGTAGAGAATTCTGTAAATAAGGCGGTTAATATATTAGAATCTGTAGGCGCTGGAACACTTGGAACTATAGGCACGACAATTGTAGCTCCAACCTTAGGCCTTAGCTTACTTCCAGGAATACTTGTGTTTGGTTCAGCATATTACATAGGAAAAGTAATAACTGAGAGAATAATTAAAAAAAGTTAAAAAAATAAAAAAGTAGACTACTTCAATTAACGGAATATCTCAATACCCAAATCAGACATTTCTGATTTTCCGCTATTGCGTCCTTGCTGATTAACTGATGAGGATATTTCTTTTCCAAGTACATATGGAGATTTAACTCCTGTCATAATTGTAATGACGCGCACTTTAGATCCGAATTCCTTGTTAATTCTAGCTCCAATGATGACTTGTGCTTCTCCGCTCAAGTTTTCTGTGACTAAGTTTCCTACGCCAGAGAATTCTTCAAGCTTGAAGTCAGGTCCGCATGTAATGTGGATAAGAGCTCCTGTAGCACCACGATAGTCTACATCCAATAAAG
>CAYMJZ010000053.1:0-5462 GCA_964391445.1 Candidatus Woesearchaeota archaeon | reverse complement strand
AATAAAGAAATTGAACATGCACTTATTATTCTAGCAGAATCTAGACTTACTAATAGAGAAAAACAGAGTTTAAGGCTAATATCAATCAAAAAACATGAAAGTATAACTAAACTGGTTGAAGAGTTAGTAATTCATCTCAACTGCTCAGAATCAGCTGTTTGGAACATTCTTAGATCTCTAAGTAAACTAAACCTTATTGAAAGAGACCAAGGTAGCCTAAAAGTCACAAAAATAGGAAATACAATTCTAGGAGTAAAAAATGACTGATAATAATGCAAGATTAGAAGAGATAGTCAAACTACTAGCAGAAAAGCTAGGAGACAGAGAAATAAAGTCAATAGAAGGAATAGAGTTAGACGAAACAGTAGATCCAAGGAGTATAGATGTCTACGATCCTTCAAGAGAATGTAATGTGTATGTTAGAATAAGATATACTTAACCTCACTTGATATCTTCCGGTACTCGGTAATCTACCCATCTAACTTTCCCATCCTCAATAGCATTCTTTACAGTTTTTTCAGTCCCACTCAACTTAGATTTTCCAGACTTTACCTCTACAAAACTAACACCAGTTACGTTCTTTTCATCAAGTCCATGAAACACAACAAAATCAACTGGTTTTCCAATAAACTTGCACTCCGAAGGATTAAATGGAAAATCGGGCAAGTAAGGTGCAAGTTGTTCTGAAAACTGCCCAGCAAGAACTGCACGAGATCTAGAAATAGCATCAGCCCTATGCAAATCAATCTGAGCCTCCCAATGTCTATTACGACGAACAAAAGTGATGTAATGTCCAATAAGATATCCAATTATCAATCCAATAATCAACAAAACAATAGTCATTACTTCTACCATACCAAGAAGGAGAAAGTAAGAGTTAATAAAATCAACTAACCATTAATTAATATAATATGAAAAGAGCTATAATTATTATCTTAGTTTTAGCATCTTTAGCCATAGTTTTCTTTGCAATCAGCCATGTAAATGATTTAAATGAATCTCCTCCGGAAAGCATACAACAATATAATCAACAAAGTCAAGAAAATAATCTAGAAAATTGTGAAAACCCTATCTTCACAGAATACTTTGTAGACCCAAAATACGTGCAAAAAGTAGGTCAAGTTGGTGTTGTACATGGCTCTGGTCTTTACATTGTTGAAAGGTCTTATGTCAGCATAAAAAACGAGTTTAGCGGACAAAAAATCCCTGTTTATTCTCCTGTTGATATGACTATACGTTCAGGTAGCCATTATAACAATCCTGCATTGATAAACAACCCATCAACATTGCCCGATTATGCATTATGGTTTGGCACAAGCTGTGGAGTTGAAGTAAATATTGCACACTTAAAAGAAGTTGTAGAGTCAATTGCCCAAGAATTAGGAGCTCCAAAAGATGACAGCAGAAGTATGGAACTTCAAAAAAAAGAATTTAAGGCAGGCGACTTAATTGGTTACTTTATTTACAATGAAGGAGACGTTGCAGGATTTGATTTTATAGTCAGAGACAAAAAAGTAACAAATCAATTCATCAACCAAGAAAGATATTCAGGAAACAGAGCATTAAATCTCATAAATGGAGTATGCCCTTATGATTATTATGAACCATTAAAGAAACAGGAATACTATAATCTTCTTGGAGGAGGCGGAGGAACAATATTCAAAGTAAAGGATTGTGGAAAGTCCTCAAGAGATGTTTCAGGAACAGTCTCAGGAATGTGGTTTTTAGACAAAGAGCCACAAGAAAGCATTTATGACAGCTATAAAGAAGGAGATTATGGAAGCACCCTATCAATTGCAGGTGACGAAGAAAGAATCACTATAGGGAATCTTGGTAGCAGCGCAACAAGCTTAATTTACAATAACAATCCAACTTACAAGCTTCCAGAACAAATAACAAGCGAGCACTGCTATCAATTTAATAGTTTCACAGCAAGTGAAACAAAAGGATGGGTTTATCTCAAATTAATTTCAGACATCGAGATGCAAGTTTCATATTCAGATTCAGGCGCATGTCCATCACAATTCCCACAAATTCATAAAACATATTATAAATAAACCATAAGGCAGATTTAAAATATCTTAAACCTAAATAATATATGCATTTAATTCGCTTATTGAGAAAAATTCTCGTTAGAAAAAGTCATCCTCGTTACAGTAAACCATCTCCAATTTTTAAAAAGGATAAATTTGAATTAAAATCAATCCAATCAGCAACAGAGAAAATATTATTAAGAAGTTTTAGAAAACATGGACTAAACCCAGAAGAACAATATAAGATAGGTAATATGAGAGTAGATTTTGCATTTCCCAAAGAAAAGATAATCATTGAAGTAGATGGAGTCCATCATAGTAAAAGAAAGCAAAAAATAAAAGATATACGTAGAAATTATTTCCTAAAAGATGAGGGATGGAAAGTATGGAGATATAAAGCAGAACATTGTTATAAATTCCCAGATTATATCGCAAGAAAGATAAAAGAAAGGCTAGAAAAATAACCTAAAACCACATCTTCACGTAAACAGACAAAGAAACAAAAAAGACAATTGTAATCAAAAAGAGCATTGCAATTGTGTGTAGTAGCAGAGAAACAGCTTCTTTCTTCTTACCATCAATATACAACATCACAGGTTTTCCAAAAACAAGCCCTCCAGTAATAGCAGCTGAACACACAAAGAGCAGAAGCATAGATATAGGAATAATTATCTCATTTTCAGGCACACCAGAGTACCTCTGAAGACTAAACATAAACACAACAAGTAGTATAATATAAAGCAAAGTGCAGAATGCATTCACAAAAGCCCTTTTTAGTATAGAGTCCATATAGAAACTAGAGAGTAAAGAGTTAATAAAAATATGTTAAACGCCCAAACATTCGCTCAATTCTATTTATTATTTGAGGCGGATAGTTTAAAGACTATTTAGTGTTTCCATCTTACAATAATTAAGATTAATCCTAAAACAAAAACTACCATTCCAAACAGGCCGACATAATCACCACTTGTGATAGGCAAATATGCAAGAATAAGTGTTAAAACTACCCCGATTATACATAGCCAAATACCTTTCTCTCTTGTTAACCATTTTGATGAATGTTTCATAGTTTTTCCAGCAGTAATCATAATAACTAAACCAAGAATAGAAATTATCGCACCGAAAATATCTATGTCTATATTCCACAATGTTGAAGTAAAATAATTAAATAAAAATATTACAACACCTATGATGAATAACACTAAGCCGTTATTTCTTGTTAAATTCATCATTCCTTTCTTAGCAAGTCCAATTACTTAAAGATTATTGTTAAAACGCCCGGACCACAAGCAGAGCAAAAGTGCTACAGTCAAGGAAATAGGATATTTTATTTTAAATCTTTTTCTTAAGTTCTTTAATACCTTCAGATATCTCTTGTTCTAAAGATTCAATATTTTCTATAATTTTGCCTGGATGCTCATACTTAACTTCTTCATATTCTATTTCTCTATACTTCGATATGCTCAAATCCCAATCCTTTTCTTTTATTTCTTCAATAGGAACAAAAAAATGTTTATTCTTCCTATTGTTCTCTCCATTATCTCCATTTCTTACAAAATCAACTATCTCTGGAATATCTCCTTTTCCATCAATTAGAGTTCTTTTGTCATCCAAAGTAAATCCATCTGATTCCATCTTGTAAAACCAAACTTTTTCTGTAGGTTCTCCCTTTGTAAAGAATAGAACCGCTGTAGAAACTCCTGCATATGGTTTGAATACTCCAGAAGGCATTGAAATAACTGCATCTAACCTACATTTTGTCAATAATAGCTCCCTTACTTGCCTGTGAGCATTAGAATTACCAAATAAAACTCCTTCTGGGACTATTACAGCACATCTTCCAGATGGAGCAAGAACGTGATACATTAATTCCAAAAATAATATTTCAGTTTTTGTTGTTCTTATCCTAAATCTATCGCTAACCTCTGCTATATTTAGGCTACCTTTGAATGGAGGATTAGCTAGAATCACATCATACGTATTATCTGAAGGTCTAGGTTGCGAATCAGATAGAGCATTACTTCTTTTTACATTAGGTTTCTTTATTCCATGCATCATTAAATTCATTAAAGATATTCTAACCATTGTTTCATCTATATCCAACCCATAAATTGATTCTTCATCCAATTTCTTCTTATCTTTAGGAGTAAGTGTGCTTACGCCATTCTTTTTATTTGACTCTAAGATATATTTGTAAGCATTAACTAAAAATCCAGCAGTTCCACAAGCAGGGTCAAGTATTTTGTCATCTATTTGAGGATTAACTAAATTAACCATCATCTTGATTATATGGGAAGGAGTTCTGAATTGTCCATTCTTACCAGCTGTTTGCAATTCTGAAAGTAAATATTCATATAAGTCTCCTTGAGCGTCTTGGTTTTGCTCTTTGATATGCATATCATTAATTATATTCACAGCTTCAATGAGTAAGTGAGCTGTAGGTATCCCGAAATTAGCTCCTTTCATATATTGATTGTATTCTTCGTTTCCTATATTTCTCATAAATGGAAATACTTTATCTCGAACATGATCTAGAATCTTTTCAGCAGGATATGTTGTCCACTCTTTCCACCTACAGTTTTCATGTCCTTTGAAGATAGAGCCATATTTCTCTCCAACAAATTCAGCTTCTTGTTGCCTTTTGTTATCTTCATCTTCCAGTTTCTTCATGAACAACAAGTAAGACATTTGTTCAATAGCAGTAATAGGATTACTAAGCCCACCACTCCAAAACTTATCCCATAACTTATTTATTTTAGATTTTAGTTCTTGATGTAACATATTAAGACCTCACAATTTGCATATTTAATAATTGTCCAACCGAAAGACTTAAATGTCTCAAAAACATAGATAAATTGTCTGGGTAAGTCCTAGGAGGGTTGTGTACCGGAATGGTGCACCTTGTCTTAACTTCTGGGGTCCGGACGTGATTCATTGAAATACCTCTTTTTTTATGACTATCTTATCTTTTATTATATTCATAAATCTGGAATCTTTGTATTCATAGTTTCTAAAAATTGCCCACGAAACAAAATCAAGTACCTGCAAACAAGATTCACTTTCTGAATTTTCATGTTTTATATTAAGGTTACAAGAATTATTTTTTTTAGAAACTTCAAATCTAATATATTTATTAAAGTCGTCCCTTAAAGAACGCGTAGATTTTGATTTATCTACTATTAAAACAACATTCAATGTATCAAATGAACATTCATTTATAATAAGATTTGACAAATAATTATACAATTTATCTTTCTTTTCTTTCAAATATTCATACACCTTAGATTTTTGAAGAATTACTGCGAAAACTTCAGCTTTGGTTTTATTAAATCTCTGAAGAATCTCAAATCTAACCTTATCAGTGCTATTATTTCCCTTTAACTCAGGATATCTTTTTAATTTCTTTTTTATTAGCTTCTCACGTACTCT
>CAYMJZ010000052.1:0-5516 GCA_964391445.1 Candidatus Woesearchaeota archaeon | reverse complement strand
GTCGTTGCCCAACATTGATCATCTGCTGAACATAAAACTAATGCTGCTTCTAATAAAGGATCTCCAGTAATTACGCCTTTCTCAATGCCTCGTAAATTAAGTTTACTAGGTAATGCTTCAATTCCCGCTAGAGTTCTTTGGTTATCAGCAATTTGTCTTTGTAATTCTCTAACCTGTTGTCCAAGTCCTAGCAAATAAGTTCCGAAATCATTTGGAGAAGGATTCATGGAAAAAAGATAATATTTTAATTTATTAAGATTGTTGTACTTGAATTAAAGACTTTTTTACAATCACTTTTTCTTTCTTCTAGCTTCATATCTTATCATATCATAAACATTTTTTGGAGTTCTAGTATTACCAAAAGCCTCACTAGTTTTCTTAGCAACATCTTCATAATTATCTCTTGCTGGATTAAGTTGTCCTATGGCATACTTCCTTTCTTCATCGCTCCATGGAATAAGACCTCTTCCTCTTGTCATTGCATCTGTAGGAGTTCCGTGTAATTCATGCCTTCTCTTAGATGCTTTTCTGCAATGTTCTCTAAACTCTTCACTATCAAAACCCCCAAGCATTTCTTCTAATTGTTTTTCTCTTTTAGCTCTAGTCAACTCTGCTAATTCGGGAGCAGGAATTAACTCCCTTAATGCATAACCTACTATTGCTTCTGCCATTTTAGGATGATTTTCTACTGTACCTGGAATGAATTGCTTAGCTAGAGATGTGTAAGTGCTAGTAGGATTTTGCCTGTAGAAATCAGCTATGCCTGGTTGATCCCTTACAAGAGCATCTCCATGTTTTTGTACCATAGCTATCGCTCTTCCTACTTCTTCACTTGCATAAAATGTCCCTGGTAATATGGCATTCATAAAAATGCGACTTAAGGTCTGTATTTAAGCTATTCTATGGGTAAATTAACAAATTATTTTTTTGCCAATAATGTTATTGGCTAGCCAATAGTAAAATAACTACAAAAACTAAAGATTTATAAGTAGTGTATTATCTATAATACATATGTATCATGGATAATACAATAAACAAAATTCCCTTAAGTGAAAACCAGCTTAGAATTCTGGATCTATTTACCAGAGGTTTCGATAAAGAGCATTATGTTAGAGAAGTAGGGGTATTACTAAAAATAGGGCCAAGAACAGCACAGCTTAACCTTGAAAACCTAGAAAAACTAGGAGTTTTAGAGTCTGTCACAAAAGGTAAAATAAAGAACTATAAGTTAAGAAATAATAGCATTGCAAAAGAATATCTAAAATTGACAGAGATTTTCAAAAATATAAGGTTTTTGGAGAAAGATGATAAAATAAGGGAAATTATAATCAAAATAAGTCCATTCGTGAAAGGCATTGGAATATTATTCGGTAGTTTTGCTAAAGGGACACAAAAAGACGACTCTGATTTGGATGTTTTTGTAATTGGAGAATATAACAGAAAAGAAATCGATAAAATAAGTGAATTATACAATATTAAGATAAGCGTAAAAAATTATTCCAAAGAACTATTCTTAAAAGAAAGTGATTTTTTGATTAAAGAAATCCTTAATAACCATATAGTCTTTCAAAACGTAGAAGAATTTATTAACATAACTTATGGAAAATAAACAACTAAAATGGTGCTGTAAACAGAAGCACGGAATAAGTTTAGTTGAACCAAGTAAGAATCTTTCTCTAGCATTTATTGAGAAAGCGGAACGTTCTTTGGAAGAAATGAAAAATGCAAAGTATTTGGAATCAAAGCTTAGTTTTGCTTATTATTCAATTTATGAGGCTGTTTACGCAGTATTACAAAGAATAGGTGTTAAATCAGAGAAATGTTTTTATGGAGAAAAAAATATCTTTAGATGGACAAGCTAGGGATTTCAAGAATCCTAAATGTGTATTAATTATAGGTAATAAGTCAAATATTTCAATAGGACAACTAAAGAGTCTTGATTTGGTAAGATATAACTTTCAAAATTTAGAGATAATAACCTTTGATGAGATATTTGAAAGAATTAGATTACTAAAAGAGATATTTCTTAATAACAATGTTTAAACATCATAATTAATATAAAGTGGTAAGATAAATTATCTTTATGAAAATTGCCTTATGCTCTAGCACAAAATTCTTTGATAAATTGTGGGGAATCAAAGCTGAACTAGAAAAAAGTAACTAAAGTAGCTTATTCCAAGTTTGTAACTAAAACACAATAATCTTAATAAACCGAAATAAGTCATCAAAATAATGGTAGTCGCAGAAAAGCCAAAGTTATTTGCAGGAATAGATAAAGCGTTAAGCGATGGACTTGCATTAAGAGCATTTACAAGCGGTGGTGGTTTAAGGGTTGTGAGAATAGAAGTTCCAGATAAAGAAAGAAGAGGACAATTAAGAGCATATGGGGAGCATCCACATATAAGAGAAGCTTTAATGTTGGCGTCTGCTGACTATTTGGCTGGTGGTGGAACTTATGAAACTCATTATCTTACAGGATCACAGAACATTGCAGACACATTAGATGGTTGGTTGCTTGGGGGTCATAGGTTTAGTGCTAGAAAGGAATCTGGAAACACTAGAGTAGAAGCTAACAGTTATGATTATACAAGAGCTGTTGTTGCTGTAGAAGCCCCTACGTTTAGCGAAGCTTATTCTGGTTTAGGTAAACTTATAGAGCCTCACCATTTTGATATTGCAAATGGTTTTACTTAGTGCACTTGCGTAACACTATTGTAATAATCTTTAAATAATAAAAAAATAATCAAATTATTATGGCTGAAGATCAAGATTTAGCGAGAGTTCATGCTCTTAGAGTAATGGGTGCTTTTGGAGATTTGGGTTTTCCTCCTAGGGTTGAATATCGTGATCCAATAGATTTTCCAGCTCATCCGCAAGCAGCAGCTTGCTTTGCATACAGTCCAAATACAAGAGCAAAAGACGTTGTTCTATTAAACAGACCTGTTTTTGATGCTCTTCCTGTTGACCAGCAAACATGGGCTTTAGGAGAAGAATATGCACATTATTTCCACTCCATTATTAATGCAGGTTTATTTAATGAGGGACATGCACTGTATGTCGCTCCTTTTGATCCTGCCAAAGGAAATAGAAGATTCCTAGAAGTTGGAAATCTCTTAGAGTGTATTGCCAGACTTGGAGCATCTCATACAGGTTCTAGACCTTCAGATTTTGGTCAAACAGTGAGTGCTTATAACGGAATTATGGCTCGTTCAATGGCAAGCAATCCAATGCAATTTAATTATGAATTAAAAGCATCAGAAGGTTTTAGAAGAGATGTACTTGCTGTTGCTAGTAGGGTATGGGGAACAGCCATTGCAGATAGATTTTTACAAGTACACGGAATACCAACTCCTGCATTTCTACAGGATGCTGCAAAAGCCAGAACATTTAGAGAACTTGCAGGAAAAATGATTACTCACACCGACGGACATAGAGGCGTAGGTTATGAAGCGGATAGAATATATGAAAAATATTTCTTTCCTAAAAGTGCTTAAACATCATAATTAATATAAAGGGAAAAATAGTTCTATTTTTATGAAGATCGCTTTATGTTCTAGCACAAAATTCTTTGATAAGTTGTGGGGAATCAAAGCCGAACTTGAAAAGAGAGGATTTGAAGTATTCTTACCAATAATGGAAGATTTTAGTAAGAATGGAGAACATGCTAATGAAAAAATACATCACGATTTAATCAGAGAACATTTTAGAAAAATCGATAAATCTGATGCTATCTATGTTGCTAATTATGACAAAAACGGAGTTGAAGGTCATATTGGAGGAAATTGCTTCTTAGAAATGGGTAAAGCATTTGATAAAGGAATTCCTATTTTCTTAATGAAAGACCATCCAAAAGAAGTAGGATACAAAGATGAATTAATTGCATTACAGCCCGTTATAGTTGGACAAGACTGGGATAAGATAAAAGAATTAGTTTCTTAATCTTTCAACTAATTTTAGAACAGTTTCTTCTAAATATTCTTTTCTTGGTTTTCCACTAATGCTCTTATGAGGATCTTTAGCATCCTGAACGTAACCTCTTTCAGCCATAACTTGGCTAACAGTTACTTTATCAAATCCTCTTTGTCTTGCCTCGTCAACATATTCTTTAGGAAACTCAACACCATCTGATACTTCTAAATTTAATCCTTCTCTTCCAGCTTTATAAATCACTACAACTGCTCTATCAATCCATTTGCCGTGTTCTTGAAAAATACCGTTTTCTATAGAGATTATAAGATCTAAACCATCAACTCTATCTTTAAGATCAAATAGTCTATTTCTAACTCCTTGAAAAGTTTCTTGCTCTACAGGTTGTTCTCCAACACCAGAAGAAGTGGAATATCCTATAATTTCTGCATTAATTCCTAATTGTGAATATACATTTCTAACTGCTTCAACTTTAATCTTACTTTCTGAAGTTACTCCAATTCTCATGAAAAAGCTGCTCAAAGAGCTATTTTATATTTATCTAATAATGAATTATTATGAATATTAATTTGTAATAATAGTTATATAGTCTAAATAAGTATGATAAATATAAACCGAACATGGAAACTCAACATTCAGGTTCTAAAGGAAAGGCTTTGGTTTATGATGCTGTTTATGATACTGTTAAGAGAATTGGCGATCAAGAACCAGTTGTTTTTCAAAGAGATGGTCGTATTGTAATTGCTTCTGAAAGAGGATTTGGAATTGTTGATTATGCTTTGCCAGTAGTATTTAGAGAAAAACAGTTTTGGGAAACACGCAGACCTGAAGATAAATTAAAAGAGCCAGCAGAGCAATATTCAAGACCTGTAAACTTGAGAGTAGAATCTCCTGGGTGGAATGCGACCCTAGTAGGAGATGATCCTGAATTAAGATATTTCCAACCATTGGTAAGACATCCAGAGGGTGAAGGAGAATGCTTAGAAGATATGACTGCGTTAGTAAGAGCTTATCGTCAATTACCTTCTGATGGAAATGTCAGGTTGCTAGCTCATTCTTCCGCATACCACAGCCATAAATGGGGTTATGGTGGGGATGGGATTGATGTAGTTCCAGAAATAGGAAGAGTAATGCCAATGGAAAGATTCTTAGAATTAGTTGTAGGTGCTGAAGAAGCAATATTTGCTAACATTGATCGCCAATTTACTGCTTTAAAGGGAATGGATCAATTTGATTTACCTAGTAATGATAGCATTTATGGAAATCAATATAATAGTGGACGTATTAACATGCCTGACGGTTTTGTATTAACTCCAAATGCGTTTGTAAGTTTTATTAGAAAGGGTTCTTCTCCTAACTTTAGTGAGCCAAATAATCCTTCTTGGGGCAAGAGAGCAAGATTAAGATCAGATTATCCAGTTCAGTTCCGTCGCCCTGACTCATATCAAGAAAATCCATTTAGAGGAACAGTAATTATTAATTCCCATAAAATAGACGCAAGAGATGCTAAGAGTTATGGTGTAGAACAAAGAAGAGTATTAGAAGAAACTGCTAGAGAACTAGAACAAATTGAAGCCCCAATAAGGGCT
>CAYMJZ010000051.1:0-5729 GCA_964391445.1 Candidatus Woesearchaeota archaeon | reverse complement strand
GACCTTATTATTCTTGAAATTGTGACTTCATCACTAGGCAGATTAAAGGTCTTTTGAGAATTATCAAATGTTACTTCTACAAACGCTTCTCTTGCAGGTTTGACGAATTTAGAACCTGAAAATAATAAACTTGTTGTTTTTTCTGCTCTGATAGATTTAGCACTAAGCCTCCCTAAGGCAAAACATAATGCATCTGAGACATTTGATTTTCCTGAACCGTTTGGGCCTACAACAGTATTAATTCCCGGATCAAAAATTACTTCTGTTCTTTTTGCAAAGGACTTGAACCCCTGCATCACCATCTTTTTAACATAAGTCATAAAATGAACTAGAATTCGTTATTTTAAATGTTGTCGGTATTAATTAATTTGTTATTTTGAATTGCATGAATGTTTAAATATTGTTGAGAAGAAAGTTAGAAGTCATGACTTATAGAGTTGCTTTTGTTGGTGCTCAAACCGGAGATGAGGGAAAAGGTGTAAGAGTTGATTATTATGCTAAAAAAGCTGTTAATATTGCTTCAAAAGAAGATAAGCCTAAGGTTTGGACTATGAGGTGGCAAGGTGGGGCTAATGCTGGCCATACAGTTTATTTAAAAGGTGAAAAATATGCACTTCACCAGGTCCCTTCTGCAATTCTTCTGGATAGAACTTATAATTTAATGGGAGAGGGAGTCTTTTTGGAACCAAAAGCTTGCCTTAATGAAATTGAGGATTTAAGAAGAAGAGGTGTAAGAATAGATAGTTCTAATTTTGGAATTGCTTCAAACGCTCATGTTACTTTAGATTACCATATAGAGATGGATGCTGAATCTAGTAGAAAGAATGTAGGTCATACATCTACTGGAAGAGGCGTTAAACCAACTGCAGTTGATAAATATGGAAGAAGAGGCATAAGATTCGCAGAATTTCTAGACTTTAGATCCTTTGTTGAATCTTTAAGATTAAGATTCCCTGAAGGAATGCCTGACGGGAGAAGCCATGAAGATTTTGCAAGAAGTTATTTACCACAAATTGAAGGGTTGAGAGAATTCCCTGTTTTACAGGAGAGAGTTTTAAGCAATACAGGTTATGAATTTGGAATTGGAGAAGGGGCTCAAGGTTTCATGCTTGATGTTGATAGAGGATTATATCCTGGAGTTACTTCTTCCAATCCGAGTATGCCTCCTTTTAGAGCAAATAAAGTTGTTGGGGTTTTGAAAGCATATGCAAGCAGTATTGGAGGAGATAGACCTTTTGTGGGAAAAATTGAAGAGGGTCTTGAAACTTTGTTGAGAGATAAATGGGGAGAAAAAGGGACAACTACTGGAAAACCTAGAAGTTTAGGTTGGTTAGATGTTGTTGCTTTGAGACATGCAATTAGAAGTGCTGAAATTGACTATCTAATAAGCACTTGTGGAGATAGATTGGAATTCTTGCATTCTCTTGGGGAAATGCCTAGGATTATAACAGGTTATAAAATCGGAAATAGACAATTTAATGATTGGGATACTTCATTTCATAATAGGTCTGTTCTTTATGGTGCCGAACCTGTTTTCGAAGAATTTGAACCTTGGAGAGAATTTGTAGATAAGAAAAAAGGAAAGTTATCTGACAATGCTCAGAGATTTATTGATAGAGTGGAGTATCTTACTGGTACTGAATTTGTAGCCCATGGAACTGGGGCCGGAATAGATGATGTTCTTGAAATCAAGGATATATTAAGAATAGCTTAGAATAGTTTTCCTTGTTTAGAGTTTCTTGATGGATAAAGTTTCTTCCAAGTTGCCCAGGACGTTCTGACTATTCCTGTTTTTTCTAAATCTCTTCCTTGGGACTTTATGAAATCGATTGTAATTGGATCTGCAGGATAACCTGAGCCCATATTTGAAAATTGTTTCTTTATTTTTTCTACAGCTTCTTCGCGAGCTACTTTTGCCAGTATTGAAGCTGCACTTACAACTGGATGGTTAAAATCTGCTTTATGTTCGCATAGAATTGTTAAATTATCTGTGTAATCTATAAAAGAGATCATTTTGTTTTTCCAGGCTAAAGTGTTAACTGAAGGACAGTCAACTATTACCTTAATTTTATCTTTTTTATTGTTTAATTTGTTAATTATTTCGGCCGCTTTTTTTGCTTCTAGAGTGTTTAGATTAATTGTTTCTACTGCTTCATCTATTTGTTTTGGAGTTGACTCTTCTAGATGATATTTTGATATTCTCTCTATTTCTTTCGCAATTCTTATTCTTTGACTGTGAGCTAGAAGTTTTGAGTCTTTTGCACCAAATTCTTTGAGCTTCTTTTCATCTTCAGATTTTATTAGAACTCCTGCTAAATACATTGGACCTAATATTGGACCTCTACCTGCATCGTCTATTCCCAGTAAGTACATAAAATAAAATGGATTGATTTGTTTAAAGAGTTTTAGGATTTGGCACTTTTAGAGAGAATGAATGATAAGCATCACAAGCTATGCTACCCCCATTTGAATTTCCATTTCTAAACTTTCTAAGCCTTACTCTTCTTAAAAACGGAATTACTTGTTCTCTAACATCCTCTTCTCTTAAAACATAAATATCTCCTGCGCCCATGCCTAATTCTTTTAACTTTGAAGCATAATCTTTTGTAAGATTAAGAGGTAAATCAAAAAAGAATGAAAGCATTCTTGAATAATCTTGAATTGGGACTGTTAATCTTTCTCTTGGTAAATTTGGCTCGTAAATATCTCTGAAAGCCTTTCCGACCTGCCCGCTTAACCATAATTCTCTTTCATCAGCCCCTTCACGTAAAATTGGTTTCGCCATCTTTAGTTCTCCAATATGAGTTGGACGTCTTGATTGGCTATACATCACATAATTTCTCGTCATTAATTCACTAGTCCAGGGTTCATCATTAAAACCTGATGAAACTCTTAATTCTATTGCTTCAGCCAAAGATAGTTGATTATTTCCTGCTATTAGAGATTCTGCTTCTTTTGAGGAGCATTCTGGAACTAAGACAATTCCATGATGATGTGTCAAAATTGCCATAAAAATTTATAAAAAGTCCTTATTTAAAACTTGTTAAGAGGCTAATTTTCTTCTAAGGAAATAATCCTTTTGTGTAGCTCTTATAGGGATGTCTGCAACAATTCCGCCTTGATTATAATTACCTTCTCTTATTCCCTTCAATCTTAATTGTCTTATAAATGGTTGATTTCCATGTCTTGAATTTACATCATCTGCTTTCAAAGGGACTAGCTGAACAAATTTTATTCCGGCAACTTCGTCAAGGCAAACCCCATAATCCTTTAGAAAACCGTCATTTATCCCTAAGAGTTGAGAATGGTCTCCTAAAAATCTTGTTGGAATGCTTATAGAACGATTTGGAAATGTGCAAGCGTATCTATCAAGTTCTCTCCTTGCTTCTGGTTCTACTCGCAGTTCTCCTTCTTGAGGAAAGTTACCTATAACTGCAAAAAAAGGAAGAGTAAATCCTTTCAAAAATAAGGGTTCTTGACCTGGAGTATAAAGAACATATTCTGAAGTTAAAATGTCATTTGCCCAAACAGGATTTTCTAAATCTGAAGTACGCATTCTTATTCTTAGGACATCTACCAAACTTCTAGTGTTGGCTCCATTTAAAACGTGGGGGTAATCTTCTTTAGAAGACCTAATTAATAGACCTTTAGAACTAGAGTCAAGTCTTACCATAATTCTGCAAAAAATTTATGTTATATAAAGATTATTGAAATTTTAGAGAAGTCTTCTTTCAATATATTCCCTTGGAGGAACCATCATTATTGGGCTGTTCTCACTATTTCTAGCATATTGGGTTCTTCCTTCATGATCTTGATTTCCACATCCAAAGCACATATTTTTTACAGTTGTTCTAAATATTTAAAAGTATCTATTTTGAAGTGACAGCTTTTTTTGGCTTTGACTTTCCTTTTTGAGATTTTATGAAAAATGATGAGATGAATAATATTAAACCTACAGCCCCTATTATGGAAGAATACATAGTTAATTTAGTAGATAAAATATTTTTAAAAACATTAATTATTGATAAAACAATTTGGTCTGGAATCTGAATTGCTTGATCTAAATTTTTTATTGAAACAACAGCTAGAAATAAAATCAGAGAAGATAAAATAAATATTATCCCTGAAGTTCTTAAAAATCTTGAATTATTTGGTTTTTGTAACAAGTAAATTAGGCCCAAGGAAAATAAAATTAGGAAGATTAAAAGAAATTTTATTGATTGATAATATTGAATGTTTCTCCTTATACTATCCAAGTCGTTTCTTCCTTGTGATCCTTCTTCTATGCCGTATATTATTGCTAAATCTACCGTATCGTCTTCGAAGAAAGTAAGGTTTTTGTCTTCCAAATAAGAATCAAGAAATTGCTCTGCTGACATTCCTCTAGGTAGGCAAGGATTATCTCCAAACGGATCTTGTCCTTGAGAACACTCTGTAAGATTGCCTGCAGAATCCAAAAAGAAGTTTCTTAGTTTTTCTTGATTGATCTTAACTTTTAGATCTAAATCGTTTGTATCTGAACGCATATAAGATAAGAAATTTGAGAATAGTCTTTCTATAGTGATTTTTACTCTTCCTTCAAAATCTATAAAATTTGCTCCTTCTGTACTTTCTAAGTTTTCTTCAATATAAGAATAAATTCCTGCGCTTTCAAATGCTTGAAAGTATAATTGTGGTTGTAAAAAAGATGAAAATGTAAAACTAAATGATAAAATAATCAAAAGAATAACAGTTATAGGAAATAGAATTGCAACACCTACTCCTTTTATGAATCCCATATAGATATTTAGATTTGAATAATATAAATATAACTTCTTTGAAAAACTCCATCTGAAAAAAATAGCGGGGGCGGGATTTGAACCACGCGACCTCCGGGTTATGGGCCCGGTGAGCACTCCAGGCTGCTCCACCCCGCTATATAATAATTGACTTTAAGGGGCTTTTAAACATTAGCTTTGAAAGCTTTAAATACCGTCATTTTCACATAAAACTCCCTAATATGACAGAATTATTACTTGGAGATGACGTAGATCAAGAAGTAACAAAATTGCTAGCTAAAGCCAGACTTGCTGGAAGATTTGAGTGGCGTGATAATTGTGGAATTCATTCATTAGTTTATACCGGAAGCCCTAGAGGAAGATTGTATGAACTCAAATTAGGCAACCTTTCTCTCCTTCTCTTTTAAAGTTCCCCTCAGCTGGAAGCCAAGTAGAACTACAAAGATATGATAAATATGCAGAATTCAGAGTTTTACATGATGGTGTTGAACAGATGAAGGATATTTCTGCTGCTGAACTTCTTGCAAGACTCCCATCTCTAGAAGCGATTAGAGGAAGATGTTCTATCTTTGAGATCGGCTTGGCATATCATATTGGAAACAATTTAGTATCTGATGTTGCCCTTTATTCTGAAAGACAATAAGTTTATGAATAAGTTTTGTCTTCCCTTTTTATGAGCGGGCCTGGTGATGGAAAGATACATTTGGGGAAGGCTGATGTTTATATTCATATAAAAGGTAAATCTAGAGCTACCTTGACTCATGTTGATATTGAACTTGATGAATTGAATGAAATAATAAAGCCTGGAGAAAATACTTACATTGGTTCTAAGGATGGGGGTTTGTTTATAGGATTGAAAAAAGAGATGATTGATCGTGCTGAAAAAATGGTGAAAAAGAAATGAATAGAAGCCATTGGTGGATTATTGTATTTAACGCATTATACTTAATT
>CAYMJZ010000050.1:0-5969 GCA_964391445.1 Candidatus Woesearchaeota archaeon | reverse complement strand
CTAAACCAGGTACAACAGTTCTATGGGATAATGTACCTTGTGTTGTTAAGTCAAACGATCAAAGTAAGACTGGAAAGCACGGAAGTATGAAGTGTAGGATGGAAGTTGTTGGAATATTTGATCACAAAAAGAGAATAGGAGTATTACCTGGAAGTGAGTCTTTGGAAGTTCCTAATGTTGAGAAAAAGAAAGCTCAGGTTCTTAGTGTTGATGGAGATATGGTTTCAGTTATGGATTTAGAGAACTTTGAAACATTGAATTTGACATATGATGATGAATTGAAAGGCAAGTTAGCTGCTGAACAACAAGTTGAATATTGGGATGTTGAAGGTCAGAGAGTTGTAATGAGGATAATGAACTAATGGGAACAAAATTACCTGCTGCTCAGCAAAGACTTTTCAAAAATATGTTTGTTTGTAAGAACTGTAATCAGAAAATGCGTTCAGAATCACTTAAGGTGATTTCTAAGACCATCAAATGCAGAAACTGTGGAAAACATAACTTCCGCACTCTGAGAATGAAAAAGACTAAATGAGGATTGACTGATGGCTAGTTTTATTGTATATGACTTAGTATTTTTAATACTATTCGGCATTTTTGCTTTTTATATTATTAGAAAGAATAAGCATAATCTGAAAAGACAAGGATGGATGTTCCTATACCATACTAAAGTCGGAATAAGATTAATGCAATGGGGAGCTACAAAATTTGAGAAAGTTTTGAAACCATTGAGTTATGTTGTGATTGCTTCTGGGTATGTCTTGATGATAAGCATTCTTTGGTTAATAGGAAGAACTGTTTGGACTTATGTTACATTACCTATTCCTGATCAATTGAAGAATTTACCTCCAATTGCTCCATTGATCCCTTACTTTCCAAAATTGTTTAATTTAGAATCTGTATTTCCACCATTATACTTTACATATTTCTTGGTAGCAATAGCAGTAATTACGATATCTCATGAATTTGCTCATGGATTATTTGCTAAATTGTGGAAAATAAAAGTTAAGACCACAGGATTGGCATTTTTTGGTCCATTCTTTGGTGCATTCGTAGAACCAGATGAAAAGAAGATGGCTTCTGCGCCTAAGAAACATCAATTATCTATATTGGCTGCTGGAACATTTGCTAATATCGTAATGTTTGTTTTGTTTGGATTGATATTGTGGGCATTCTTTGCATTTAGCTTCCAAGCAGATGGAGTAATATTCAACGCTTATGCTCAAAGCGTAGTTAATGTTTCAGAGATAACCCATGTTGGAAATATTTCATTAAGTTCTATTGCTTTAATTCCTAGCGTTGCAAAAGAAGGATTGAACCAGTTGACTATTAATGGAAAGAATTATTTTGCACCTCAACAAATTTTAACTGCTGAAGTCCTTGAAAATAATGAACAAATAATTGTGTTTGATGATGCTCCTGCTATACGTGAAAATTTAGTCGGGGCGATTACTTCAATTAATGGAAGAGACATTAACACAAGAGAAGATTTATCAGACGCTCTTTCTGGATTAAGTGCTGGAGAGAGAGTTAGCGTTACAACCATTGATTCTCAAAAACTAGTACATTCTTACGAATTTGAAATGAGCGAAAAAGATGGAAGGGCGTATATGGGAATTGGATTTTATTCTATGGAAGGAGAAGGATTCAGAGGATTTATGGCTAAATCCATTGCAAAAATTAGAGATCCTAATGTATATTACTCTGCAACATGGGACGGAGACTTTGCACAGTTCATATATGACTTGTTGTGGTGGGTTGTAATGATTAACATTCTTGTAGCCTTGATGAACATGCTTCCAGTTTCTATATTAGACGGAGGAAGATTCTTCTACTTAACAATATTAGGAATAACTGGAAGTCAGAGAGTAGCTAGGAAAGTATATGGTTTGATGGGTTGGTTGATATTGTTGTTGTTAGCATTAATGATGGGTAAGTGGTTTGTTAACCTGCTTTAATTTATTCCTCATTACATATATTCTTAAAAACAATTATTTCTAAAATTAATTATGGGTTTGTACTCACAAGTTTTTCCTAAAAGAAAGAGTGTCATAGGAATGTTGCACTTGGCAGGAGACAGTTCTGAAGACAAATTAAGAAGAGCAAGAGAAGAGATGGAAATTTTTGCAGGAGAAGGCCTTGATGGAGCGATTGTTGAAAATTATCATGGAAATTTAAGAGATGTTGAAAGATTTTTGGAAAACAATAATAGACAAGATATCTCTCTAGGATTAAATTTACTAGGGTTTAACTTTTTAGGATTGGAGTGGGCAAAAAGATATGGAGTAAAATTTGTTCAACTTGACACAGTTAATGGTTTTGGTAGAGAAGCAGTTACGGCTTATCTAACCTTAAGAGAAAGAATATCTAATGTAGCCGTTCTCGGAGGAGTAAGATTCAAATATCAAAAGCCTACTGGAAGAATTCTTGAAGAAGATATTTTGGAAGGAACTACCCTATGTGAAGCAATCGTTACAACTGGAGAAGGCACTGGCCTTGAAACTCCCACGGATAAGTTAAGAGATTTTAGAAAAGTTATGGGAGATTATCCTTTAATTGTTGGAGCAGGAGTTAATTCTAAAAATGTTTATTCTCAAATGGAAATTTGCGATGGTGCAATTGTAGGTAGCTTCTTCAAGAATGGAGACACGCATGCTCCTGTTGATATTCAAAGAGTTAAGGAATTAATGGAAATAGTTAAAGCTTTTAATTAGATTTATAATCTTCAGTTGATTCTGGTTATTGATGGTGCTTGATGATCCTTCTCAAGTTGATTGGAGACAAAGATTACAGAGAAAAGGAATGGATGATTGCCTTGTAAGTGTTGAAAAAGTTAGAGTAACTTTTCCAGCTGGACAAACAAGAGATGTTTATGTTGGAGGAGTTCTGAACGGAGAATTATGGACATCTTATCAGATTGATGAGCAAGGAAGACTTCAGCCACATATAGAAAGACTATCTCTTGGAATAATCTCTGATTATCAAGTTATTAATTAATAACTTGGACGCCTTCTTTTGTAAAGACAACTAGACGAATTCCTACCGGAACACTCAGCAATGCAGAAATTAGTGCCATATGTTCTTTGCCTGAGCCAGAAGCTATAGACACATGAGCATCAAAACCTTCAAATTTTGTTCTCAGTTTTTTAACCAAGTCTTCTTTTAATTCTACAAGAGGTTTTGTAGTATCTACTACAACTATATCTGCATCTTTTGGAGAGATATATTCGTCAGATGATTTTGATTTAACAAGGATGATTTTACTCCATTCTCCATGGTTAATTAAGCCAGTAACTTGTCCCCAAGTCTCTCTGTCATCTCCTAAGAATGCAACTAATTCCATTTTCAATCATGTCGATTTGAATAAGTAGATTTATAAGAATTATTGTTATGCTTAGATTATGGCTAGAGACGTTCCGTTGCACGAGATTACTTTAAGAAAATATGAAAAGCCATATGATTCTTCAAAAAGAGAAATTGTGAGGAAAATATGTTTGTCTCTTGGGCTTCTTCAACCAGGAGATAGTAGAGATATTATCGTGGATATTTTACTTGCACTTGAAGAAGCTCGCAAGGATAGAAAGGAATTAACGAGTTTTGAAGTGCGTGACATCGTTACTCAAATGAGAACTGATAATTCTCTTGAGACTAAGGGAATTGCTGAAAGTAACATTCGCCGTCAATTAAAGCGTTTGAGAGATATAATGCTAGTTGAGAAAAAGAATAATTTATACAGAGTTGCAGAGTTTGCCTCATTGCATGATTTGTTTGAGCATAAAATTGAGAAATTCCTTATTCCCCAGACAGTTCACAGAATTAAGGAATACCTTGATGTCTTGAATAAGCAATGAAAATTAAACCAATATTCGCATGGTATGACTTTTGGATAGGATTTTTCTGGGATAGAAAAAAGAGAATACTTTACTTCTTCCCGATACCTATGATTGGATTAAAGATTGAAATGAAATCAAAATCTTTATAAAGCATCCAAATCAGACATAAAAGTCATTACAACTACGTCATGATCCCTGAGTTATATGGGAACATGCATACCGTAGAAGACGCAAATAACATGGAATTCAAAGAAGCATTGAAACAGCTAAAAAGTGAAGAACCTAGAAAGTTCGATCAAACTGTAGACTTAATTGTAAATCTAAAGGGAATGGACTTTAGAAAAACTAACCTATCATTCGTTGTTAATGTACCTAATAAATTCAAAGACAAAACAGTATGTGCATTTTTGCCTGAAAAAAGCGATCTTGTTCCTACAATTACAAAAGCTGAATTTGCCAAGTTTGCAACTGATAAAAAAGCATTAAAGAAGCTTGTAAAGAAATATGACTTTTTCATTGCTCATGGAAGTCTGATGCCCTCTGTAGCTTCAACATTTGGTAAAGTTTTAGGACCTACTGGAAAAATGCCAACTCCTGCTCTTGGAGTTATGATGAAGGAAGGAGCTGAGGAAGTTAAGAATATGTTAACTAAGATTTCAAAGTCTGCTAAAATAAGAGTTAAGGATGCAAGCGTTAAGATTGCTATTGGAAAAGTAAGCATGGATGATTCTAAAATAATTGAAAATGCAAAATCTGTTTACGATGGAATTGTTGCAGCTTTACCTTTGAAGAATGATAATGTAAAGAAAGCTTTAGTGAAATTGACAATGAGTAAACCTGTTGAGGTGCAGATTAAATAATGGCTGAGAAATTTGTTGCTAATGTGTCTGAAGCAAAGAAACAAGCAGTAAAAGACCTTGCACTTTTAATGAAGAGAAATAGAACTGTTATGATTGCTTCTTCTAGAGGATTGCCTGGAAGACAGTTTAACGAGATTAAGAAGAAGCTTAGAGGCTTAGCTGAATTAAGAGTAGCAAAGAAAAGTTCAATGAATAAAGCTTTCGAAGCTACTGAAAAAGGCACAATTCAGAATTTAAAAAATCATATTGATGCTGATGTAGTCTTACTATTTTCAGATACTGAGCCATTTGAATTATCAAGTATATTAATGGATTTCCAGAGCTCTAGAAGAGCTAAAACTGGAGATATTGCTCCTAGTGATATTGAAATTGAACCTGGTCCAACAGACTTAGTTGCAGGTCCTGCTATTTCCGAGTTATCAGGAGTAGGATTAAAGGTAAAAGTAACTGATGGGAAATTAGAAATCTTCAAGGGAGCTGTTGTTGCTAAAGCAGGAGAGCCTATCAAAGCGAATGTTGCTTCAGTTCTTTCAAAGTTGAATGTAAGCCCAATGAAAGTTGGATTCATCCCTATAGTAGCTTATGATTCAAAAGAAGATAAAATATTCTCAAATCTAGTAATTGATAAAGCTGGAACTCTTGAATCTTTGAGAGAATGCATCAAGAAAGCACTTGGATTTGCAATTAACATTAAGAACGTAAATGAAAAGACTATTGGATACTTTATTGCGAAGGCTGGAAGAGAAGAGAAAGCCATTGAAAAACTCATAGTTACAAAGGAGGGCCAATAATGGAATACATCTACGGAGCTTTGTTATTGCATAAGCTTGGACATGCTGTTACAGAAGAAAACTTGAAGAAAGTTATTCATGCAACAGGATCTCAAGTTGACGAATCAAAGCTAAAAGCATTAATTGCTAGCTTGCATGGCGTTGATATAAGCGCTGAACTTGCTAATGCGAATGTTGCTGTAGCTGCACCTTCTGCTGGCGCCGCACATGCTGCACCTGCTAAGGAAGAGAAGAAAGAAGAGAAACCTTCTGAATCTGCAGCTGGACTAGCAAGCTTATTCGGTTAAATTTTTTATTTTAATTTAGTTAGCCGAATAAAATTTTTCTAGTAAGACGAGCATTGCATTTTGGAAGGTTAGTCTTACTTACAGACAGAATTTAGAGAAACAGTTTAGTTATCTTTAAATAACAATAAAAAAGATTAATTGTGAGCCGACATGGCACAATGGTACTGCGCTGGTCTTGAGAACCAGTTTCCTTCGGGA
>CAYMJZ010000049.1:0-5974 GCA_964391445.1 Candidatus Woesearchaeota archaeon | reverse complement strand
GCATTATTTAACCTTGTAAAGTCGCTTGGTGTAGGTTCATAATCATGAGGTTCTACTCCTGATGGTATAACTGAATTAACTCTAACTTTATCGCCACCTACTCTTGAAGATATTTCTTCTAAAGGATAAAATGTAGCCACTATACTTAATTTATCATCCTCTGTTATTGATTGATTATTTGAAAGAGTTGCTATTGCAATAACTGCAATAACTATTACTCCAAATACTGCCAATAGGGATAGAGTTCTTTTATTCATAAATCGTATCAAATAAGTAATTATTTAAAGCTTATTGATTGCAATTATCAATAAGAACATGGTAGAGAAAAGGGAAACAAAACAGAAGAAGGCTATTGAAGAAGCAATTAGAAAGACCAATACTTTTTTTAGCGCAGAGGAGTTACATTCCAAATTGAAGAAAGAAAATCCTAATATGGGAATAGCGACAGTTTATAGATTTCTTAGAGAATTACAAAAAGAAAGAATAATTCATGCATTTGTTTGTGATAGGAAGGGTTTGTATTCTAAAAAGGGAATGTCTCACTCTCACTTTGTTTGTGAAATTTGCGGAGTAAAGAAACATATAGAAATAGATAAAATAGATTTTTTGAAAAAATATTTAACAGAAGACATTTGTCACGTTCAGATAGAACTTAGTGGTATATGCCCTATGTGTAAAGACAGATAGATATATAAATTAAAATGTATTTTATGGTTCATGCTTAACGGAATAGTTAATCTTGGTTCGGCTTTTTTAATTGCAGTTATTCTTTTTGTGTTAGGATTTTTGTGGTACGGTCCTTTATTTGGTAATTTATGGTTGAAACTTTCAAAGATTCCTGCTGTGGAGATTGCTAAAGCTAAAAAGAAAGGTATGAAAGGGATGTGGAAATCTATGGTTCTTAATTTAATTGGAAACTTCATAATGGTCTATGTTCTTGCTGGATTGATTTCTATTCTTGGAATTATTGAGCCTATGCAAGGAGCAGTAATAGGATTCTGGATATGGCTTGGATTCTTTGCTTGTACTACTTTGCTTGGAAGCGTGTTGTGGGATAACAAGCCTTGGGGTTTATTTGCTCTTAATGGATTATACTGGCTTGTCTGCTTGAAACTAGCAGGTTTTCTATATGTTCTTTGGGCATAATATAGAAAGGTTTTAAAGCGATTTTAATTATGTCATTTTAAGCGGGGGTAGCAAAGCGGTTAAATGCGCGAGACTTAAGATGTCGCTCCCTCATAAGATGGAGTAGCTTAACGAGATACATAAGTGATCTCGTGGCTTAGTGCCTTCGGAGGTTCGAATCCTCCCTCCCGCATTTTATTCAGATGATTCGAAGCACTAGAAGTGAACAAGTCACTTCTGTGACTTAAACTCTTGCGAGTTAAAGTAATCCTCTCCCTCGCATTTATTTAAATTATAAATTCGCGCAAAGATTTATATATCAAATTATTCTCGGCTTTTTATGAATAGCAGACTATTTTTTCTTCCTATATTGATTATAGCCTTGTCTTTGACCTTTGTTTACGCTGCTGATTCTCAGATGATTGTTGCAGATGGTGTTTCTGAGCTTGTTGCAGTTTCGGATATTCAAAAACAGGAACCTGTTAAAGATATGACTATTAGTTTGATTTCTCCAGTAAATGAGAAAGTTTTTGAGCTTGTGGCCGATGGTGGATCTATTGATATTGGTTTTGGGTTTACAGTTGAACCTATGGATCCTCAGACTAATTGCGTTTTGAATGTTTGGGGAACTAATGATTATGCGCTTAAGACGGAAATAACCGATTCAGGAAAAGGAATAGCTTTTGCCGAATTTAAAGAAGGAGAATATAAATGGAATGTTGAATGCATCAGGCAAGGAGTTTTGTTCAAGTCACAAGATGTTTATTATTTCAAAATAAAATCTGTTGAGGTTCCAAATAACCAAAATCCAAATACAAACACTAATACTGGAAATGGTGGAGGTTCATCGAATAATGACGATGAATCAAATGGAAGAAGATTTGAACCTATATCTTTACCTTTGGAAAAATTAAGCACTGAAAGTTCTGAAGATAGCGATTCATCTCCAGGAATAACTGGAGCATTTATTGGTGCTCTTGGTAATAAAAGTGTTTGGGGAATTATAGGTTTATTTGTATTGCTTGCACTTATTGGAGCTTTTGTCTATAATAGAAGAAAACTAGGAATTGTTAAGAAAGATTAATTTTTATAAATTCTTTATTTTGAAGAGAAGTCTATATTTTCTATGATGCTATCTGCGTTGTCTATTACATATTTAAGAGCATCATCATGACTTGCTTTTTTATTCAATTTTAAGTGTTCTAAAGCATTTGTTGCGCCGGCGATAACTGCTAAATGAAGATCTTTATTTTTATTGTTCATGTTTTCTTTTGAGATTTGAGATATATAAGGATTCTTATAGTGATATTCTAGTATTCAACTGCGACGCCTGCTCCACCAGAAGAAAGAACTATTTTGGAAAACTCTTCAATTAATTTTAATTCCAATCTCTTTTCACCCTGTCTTTGTCCTTCTCTAAATATTAGGGCATATGTTCTTGCTTGATCTTCTTGAACATCTCTAGGCTTACCCGTCGCTGCTTCGTAAGCTTGGGATAACCAAACTCTTAATGAATCATCTGCGCCTACTCTAGTTTGTGCATATTTTTGAAAGGAATAAACAAAATCTCTGAACCTCATAATAAGCATAAGAATTATTTGTTTATAAACTTATTTTGAAAAAGCCTCTGGAGGGACTTGAACCCTCTACCTCAAGTTCTTTCGATTGCCAAAGCAATTGTAAGCCCTCAAAAACCTAGGTTTTTGAGTTTACGAAACTTGCGCTCTACCAGATGAGCTACAGAGGCGCATAACAAATAAAAAGGAAGGCGTTTTTAAAAGTGCATGTCTACAAAGGTATTTACAATAGGAATAGCTATCTTTTTGGCTGTAGCATTTAGCATGTTTTTGTTTATTGATTCTTTTAACGGAAATTTGAATGAAGCTACAGGGTTAATAGTAAGCGAAGAATCTTTTCCTACTTATCTTGAGACCCATCCAGCAATTGAATCTATGCCAAGAAGTTCTTCTGTTGGACTGACAATAGGCAATACGAATTATGAGATTGAAGGAAAGAATGTTAATAAAATAAGTGAACATTCGGAAGAAGATCTTAAAATTATTCTTCCAGAAAATTATGAAACAGTTATAGGAGAGATAGGCCTTTGTGAGGCCATAAGAAAAGCTAATAGTGAAAACCAACTAAAAGTTGAATTATATACTAACAAAGCAATTTTATTGATGAAATATAGAAAATTGCTAAAATATAGTGAGTGTTTGCAATGAGGAATAAAATAATTAACTCTTTGAAATTTACTGGGCTTGATAATGAAACTCTTGAAAAATTGGTAGAAGTACCTGCAGATTCAAGTCGAGGAGATTACGCATTTCCTTGTTTTTTTCTTGCTAAAACAATGAAGAAAAGTCCTGCAAATATAGCTCAGGAACTGGCTAAAAAAATAGATAATAAAGAATTTGAAAAGATTGAAGCGGTTGGACCTTATGTTAATTTCTTTCTTGACTCTAAAAAAGTTGCTCATGATTTAATCAACAGAATTGTAAAAGAGAAGAAAAAATATGGTTCTAATTCTGAAGGAAAGGGTAAGACCTTCATGATGGAGTTTTCCCAACCTAACACTCACAAAGCATTTCATGTTGGGCATATAAGGGGTACAAGCTTAGGAGAAAGTATTGCACGTGTTCGCGAGTTTTCTGGATATAAAGTGATAAGGGCAAATTATTCTGGAGATACTGGAATGCATATTGCTAAATGGTTATGGGCATATTCTAAATTCCATAAAGGGGAGAAGATTGAAAGCGATGAAAGCTGGTTTGCTAAAATATATGTTGAAGCGGTTCAAAAACTTGAAGATAACTTACAAGGAGAGTCTGAAGTTCTTGAAATAAATAAGAAACTAGATGAAAAAAAAGATTCTAAGATGATAAAATTGTGGAAAGATACTAGAGCTAAATCTATAACTGCTTGGAAACCAATTTATTCAGATTTAGATGTAAAATTTGATGAACACTATTTTGAATCTCAAGTAGAGGAAAAAGGAAAGAAGATTGCTTTGGATTTAGTAAAAAAAGGAATAGCTGAACTGTCTGATGGAGCAACTATAATGAATTTGAAAGATAGAAATCTCGGAGTATGGATTTTGTTAAGAAGAGATGGAACTGTTCTTTATTCTGCAAAAGATATTGCTTTAGCAGAGCAAAAGTTCTCAAAATATTCAATGGATGAATCTCTTGTTATAACAAGCGTTGAACAAAATTTACACTTTCAACAATTGAAGAGAACTCTTGAACTTATGAAATTTAATAATTGGGAAAAATACCATCACCTTGGATTTGAATCTGTTCGTTTGCCTGAAGGTAAAATGTCTTCTAGAACTGGAAATAATATTCTTTATGCAGAGTTTAGAAAAGAACTTGTTGAAGCTGCAAAACAAGAGATATTGAAGAGGGATAATATTAGTGATAAAGAAGCTGAAAGCAGGGCTATTGCTATTGCAATATCTGCAATTAAATATTCTATGCTTAAACAGGATACTAATAAGGTAATAATATTCAATAAAGAAGAATCAATTAGATTTGAGGGTGATACAGGACCATATCTTCTTTACAGTTATGCTAGAGCTAATAGCATATTAGAGAAATCTAAATTATCTAAAACAATTAAGATAGATAAAATAGAAAATAGCGAGAGAATTCTAATAAACGAGCTAGGACGTTTTCCAGAACTAGTTATTGAAAGCTCAAAAACTTTTAATGTTTCTACTATAGCCCATTATGCTTACAATTTATGTCAGAAGTTCAATGAATTTTATCATTCTTGTCAAGTAATTGGAAGTAAAGAAGAAAAGTTCAGACTTGCTCTTGTTAATTCTTTTTATATTGTGCTTGGAAATGCTTTAAATCTTCTTGGAATTCCTGTTTTGAAAGAGATGTAAATATTTTTATAGGGGCTTTGTTTTGATTATTTGAGGTTTGATGGAGTTTAGATTTAATTTAAAGAAAAGTTATGTATTTTCTATTATTGCTATGATTGTTTTGGTTGGTTTTGCTATTGCTCAGACTCCTCCTAATCCAGGGCATAGCGGAGATAATATACAAGTAACTGGAGTAGTAGGATATCCTTCTCTAACTTCATGGAGCGCTACTATTCAGACAGATGTTTGGAATTTATTAACAAGAGTTGCTAATTTGGAAAATGCTAAATGGACTCCGATCAACCCCGTTTATGGCGGACCTTTATGTTGGCCAAATGCTGCAGGACAATGTAACCCAGGAGTCATTTCGACGTCGATACCTAGTGCATATATCCCGATTACTGCAAAGGAAGTTCTAGTTTATGTATGGATTAGTAGAGGTTCTAATGGAGGGGGCGGCGGACTTTATGACTTTCAAATATATACTCAAGAAGGAAGCACGAGGTATACTCAAAAGATTAAAGTCTCTGATAATAACAACAATGGTGCTTCAGTGACGAACTCAGATAATCTTTGGTTACCGGTTACCTCTGACTTTAGGATCTATGTCAGTTCACCTTCAACATTAAATGGTAATTTTAACACAGGAGTAGAGTTTCTAGGATATAGGTAATTTTATAATAATCTTTAAATACGCTACTTAGGTTCTAGGGATCCAATGGTCAATATAGAACAAATTTTAATTTTTAACACTATAGTATTCGCAATAGTATTATTAGTTTTATTGGTGCTTTCATTTTTTAAAGGTCATAAAAAGCCTTCGAAAAAAACATTAAGTGAAGAGATGGAAAAAATAAAAGAACAGATTTCTGAAGAGATAGATTGATTAGTTAGAAAAGGTTAAAAAGCTTCTATTGACTTTGATTATGTAGGCGAGTTGGCACGTTAGCCCTGTGCTGTTACACCCGCGGGCTTCAA
>CAYMJZ010000048.1:0-6424 GCA_964391445.1 Candidatus Woesearchaeota archaeon | reverse complement strand
CTATAGCAAACATAATTCCAAGAAAAATTGACTCATACATAGTATATACAATATTTGCGGCTAAAAAACAAAAAAAATGGAATAAGGTTGCTCAAATAGTTTCAGGTGGAAGAAGAAGATATTCTAATGTAAATATAAAAAGAATAGATAAAGAAGCTCATGATGGAGACGTTATTGTTGTTCCAGGAAAGATTTTAGGAGTAGGAAACTTAACAAAGAAAGTTAAGATATGTGCATTATATTTCTCAGAATCAGCTCATGAAAAAATAAAACAAGGTAAATCTGAAGCTGTTAAATTAGTTGATGAGATAAAGAAAAACCCTGAAGCGCAAGGAGTGAAACTACTAATATGAATAAAATAGTAATAGACGGGAATAATGCAATTTTGGGTAGACTTGCAAGTTATGCAGCTAAACAAGCATTACTTGGAAAAGAAGTTTCTGTAGTTAATTGTGAAAAGACAATTGTTTCTGGAAGTAGAAAAGTAATTGTAGCAAAATATCATTCACTAAGAACTAAAGGTGGTTCTTCATTAAAGGGACCTAAATTTCCGTCTATGCCTGCAATGATTGTAAAGAGGACAATAAGAGGAATGCTTTCTCACAAAGAAGGAAGAGGTGCAGATGCTTTTAAGAAAATTAGATGTTATGAGGGCATTCCTAAGGAACTTGTCGAGGCTAAAAAGGAAAGTGTTGCTCAGTCATCTGGAATGAATTCAATGACTTTAGCAGAAATAAGTGAGGAACTAAGATGAATTCGTTAATAATGACTGCTGGAAAAAGAAAAACTTCCGTAGCTAAAGTGAGATTAACAAATGGAAGCGGAAAGGTTCATTATAATAATGGAATTATAGATAATATGAAAATGTTCCACAAACTTTCGTTACTTGAACCAATAAGATTATATGAAAATACTATCGGAAAGATGCCTTATGATATTTATTTGAAAATATCTGGTGGTGGAAAAGAATCACAAGTCCAGGCGGCTAGATTAGCAATTGCAAAGGCATTAGTTGCTATTTCAAAGAGTTCTGAGTTAAAAGAAGTATACTTAAAGTACGATAGACATATGTTAGTAGCTGATGTGAGAAGAAAGGAACAAAGAAAACCTGGAGACTCTAAAGCTAGAGCAAAGAGGCAGAAATCTTATCGTTAAAATGGCAAAAAACAAAAAGCAAGATAAAAAAGATATGGAGCAAGTAAAAGGCAAAAAGTTTTCTCAGAGAAAAGAAACTTTAATGAGAATAGTTGTTGGAATAGTTACAGGAATAATACTGGTATTATGGAGATATTTTATCGGGGCTTTAGTAATTGTTAATTTTGTTTATTCTCTTTTCACAGCAAAGAGATTGAAAGAGTTAGCTGAGTTAAGTGAGATATGGAATACTCAATGGTATCAATTCCAGAAGTATATGACATTCGTGACAAACGCAAGGCCTTTCCCATTTACACAATTAGCTGAGAACATTAGTAAATACGAGTAACTGTAACTACAAAACCTTTTAAACAGAGGGTATATTTTAATTCTGAAGATGGTGATGGACGCTTTAGGTAAACTACATACTGAATTAAAACTTAGAGGATTTTCCCCTCTTACAGTTAGAAATTATTCTTTTTTTGTAGACAAGTTTTTGAAAAGCACAAATAAGCCTGTTGAAGAGTTGAGTCAAGAAGATGTTAGAGTTTATCTTGCAGGAATGTTTGATGAAAAAAGCAAGAATACTATAATGCTTGCAGCGGCTGCTTTGAAATTCTTCTTTACAGAAATATTGAAAAAAGAAGTTGGAGAGATAAAAATGCCTAAAAAAGATAAAAAACTTCCAGAAGTATTGACGAAGGATGAAGTTTCTAAATTGTTGAAATCTGCAGAAACTCGCAAATCCCGTTTGATAATTTCTCTTCTATATTCTTCTGGATTAAGAGTATCTGAGCTAGTTAACTTGAAGCCTCAAGACATTAACTTTGGAGAAAATATTGGATGGGTTAGAGGAGGAAAGGGAAGCAAGGATAGAATGTTTACTGTCTCTCCTGGACTTGCAAATGAACTTAAAGAGTACATGAAAAAAAAGGAAGGTGCAAAATATTTATTCTCTCAGGATGATCCTTTAACAACAAGAAATGTTCAAAAAATTGTTAAACATCTAAGACATAGGGCGGATATTCAAAAGAAAATTACCCCTCACACCTTGAGACATAGTTTTGCTACACACTTACTTGAAGCTGGGACAGATATCAGAATGATTCAAGCCCTTCTAGGACACAGCTCACTAAATACAACTCAATTATATACTCATATTTCAAGCGATCAGATTAAAAAAATTACAAATCCTTTAGATAGCTTGTTAGGCAATAAACCAAATAGCTTAATATAATTAAGTTTATAACAGAATTTATCCTCGATACTTTATGAAAACTACTTTAATTATTACATCTTTTAAAGAGCCTAAAACCATAGGCAAGGCCATTCAACACGCGCTTAATCAGAAAACAAAAAGGCAGTACGATATTTTAGTTTCAGCTCCCGATAAAGAGACGCTTGATGTTGCAAGGAAGTTCAAAAAAGTAAAAATATTCAAAGATCCTGGAAAAGGAAAAAGTCTTGCGTTAAATGAATTGTTCAAAAAAGTAAAATCAGATATTTTAATTTTAACAGATGGAGATGTATTTATCAACGAAAATTCCGTTGAAGAAATTCTAAATAAATTTGAAGATAGTAAAGTTGGTTGCGTTACAGGAAGACCCATTCCGATAGAGAATAGAAAAACAAAATATGGATATTGGGCTAATTTTCTATTTGACGCTGCACATAATATAAGAAAAAAAGCACAAAAAAATAATAGTTTTATTGAGTGTTCAGGATATCTGTTTGCATTTAGAAAAAAAGAAATTAACCGAATCCCTTTGGATGTTGCTGAAGATACAATAATCCCTTACCTTTTTGCACAAAAAGGATACAAAATTGCATATGCGGAGAAAGCAGAAGTAACTGTAAAAAATGTAGATAATTGGAAAGACTGGGTTAAACAGAAAATAAGAACGAGTAAGGCTCATGAAACTTTGAATAAGTATGTTAATACTGATGAGATAAAAAGAGTAAAATCTTTCTCTAATGAAAGTAAAGGAATAACCTCTCTTTTCACATATCCTACAAATCTTAAAGAATTTTGGTGGTCAATTGAATTAGCTTTCGCGCGCCTATATATGTGGATGGCAGTATTCTGGGAAACGAAAGCCAAAGCCAAACATTACGGAGATAACTGGGAAAGAGTAGATAGCACTAAGTGATTTTATCTAACATAAATTCTAATCCTTTATTTACGACGTCTTCTCTATTTTCACCGTATTTTTTTCTTTTAGCAAGCTCATCTATCCAGTAAGCAGGAATACTAAACAATTCTACAACTAAAGGTTGATCCATACGCAAGTCATTTTTTGTTTGACTAGGTTTCTTTGGGAAAATCTTTCTAAAGAGCCCAGGATAATAACCTTTGTCTGTTGCGTCTTCTTGGCTAAGACCCATCTCTATAAGTTCCGACCTCATGCCCTGCAACCAATCAATAATTAATCTTTCTGCGACTTCCTTATACGTTAAACCATTCCATCCTTCATCTAAAAGATCATCAATTTTCATCCATTGAGCAGGACTTAAGTAAGCTTTTACAAAATAGCCTATCCCTGATATTTGATTAGGCAGTCTTTCTAGAATTTCCATATCTTAAAGATAAAATAATAAATTAAATATTTTTGTTAATTAAACCGAACTTCTTAGTTATGCTGAAAGATTTAGTCATAAGCTGAAACATCAAGCAAAAATAAACCGAACTCGTTTATGTCTTTCCATATATGCTGGAAGTTTTAAGCGTTGATTGAAGGTTTAATTTTTAAATAAACTATCATTTTTGAAGCCTTCTGGAACTGTAAAACCCTTATCTCTAAGAGCTTGAAGCACTTCTTTTTGATGATCTCTATGATGAACCATTTTATGATGATTTGGACATAAACCCTTTAGATTTTCAATAGAATTATTATCGTGATTCATATCTAAATGATGTAAATCAACAATTTTGTCAAATCCACAAACAACACAGAGTTTTGTCGCATTTTTGTAGGTTTCAGGATCAATATTATGATATCGCCGAACATTATGTATTTTTACTTTTTCAACATGAAATACTGAATTATAACAACCATTGCAAAGACCTTTTGCGTGCATAGGAAGATCTCTCTCACACCTTTTACATTTAACTAACTCTGGCTTCCAAAATAGTTTCTTGTAACAAACATGACAGATCCCTTTAGATTTTCCATCCGTTGCTACATCTTTCTCTTTATTACAATTATTACAGATTCCTCTAACCACTATTTATTTAGGTCTCTAAATTATATAAATGTTTCGGTCCCTAAAATTTATATAGTAGAAACGCGTTTAAAAGAGATGAAAATAATAAAAGAGAAATCAAGAAGTTACAATGGTCAAGATTACTATAAGTATAAAGTAAACATACCTTCAGTTACTATGGATGTCTGTGGCTTCAAAGAAGGTGATGAATTAGAGGTAATTCCAGATCATAATACCTTAACTTTACGAAAAAAACAGAAAATTGACTAAAGATAGGCTTTTAGGGACCTCAAAACGCGTCTTAATGTATCTTGTGCGAACTATTGCTAAAATTAAGATAAATAAGGTCTAAGCCTCATAATTTCAGCTGCTTTTTCTTCAAATTCTAAGAAAGGCTGATAGAATTCTTGCAAAGTTGAAGATGTTAATGCATGATAACCAAACAGACCTATGGTCCCAAGTCCAATCATTGCTCCTAGGACTTTGAATCCCCTTACTTGTTTTTCTTCAAATTCCCTCCTAGTCATGCTTATTGTTGGTCTAGGCTCGCCTGAAATTAGATGATGTAGTGTTTGTGCATCTGAAAGCGGTGCTTCTATTTCCACCAATTCGGAATCTTTTTCTCTATTTGTCATGTATTTCTTGGAGGTTTATAGTTTTTAATTATTTTGATGGTCGGCGCGACTCGCGCTTCGCGCTCGTACCTACGGAGGCAAGTTTTTTGATACTTTGGTATGCCCTTATGGGTTTTTGTTGGGGGATTAAACGAATGTTAGATATGTGCCGAATATTTTAGTTTGTGATTAAAGGTTTAAGCAAATAAATTATCCAGAGTTTCAGACCAAGAAAATTCACGATTTGCTTTTTTGACTATTTTAAATGCTCTTTCTTTTGTTGCTCGATTGACTCCTCTAAAGACTCTTACTTGAAAACCTTCTACTTCCCAATTATCTAAGACATAATCCAAAAGCTCAACTTGACGAGGATCATTGTTATAGAACCTAAATGCTTCATAAACTCGACCATATTCATTTGGTCTTCCTCTGTTTATTACTGCTACAGAATATCTCCCAGGTTCTTGTTTCATCTGAAAGTAAAAAAAAGAGAGATTTTAAATTTTCCTAAATTAAACGAATTTTATTCTTTTGCTGGAAGTTTTAAGCGTTACTCAAAAGTTTAACTTAGAGGACTGAGGCCTAGGTTGTTGTTTAATAATTGAAGAATTCCGATTGCTATAAGGTATAGACCGATTGCAAGCCTTAAGAATTTAGGCCAGACTAAAACTAGAAAGCCTGCTAATATTGAAATTATTGCTGAAAGTGTTAAGATTATTGAAGCCATAATGTATTGAAGGGTTTAGACTTTAACTACTTGTTGCTTTTACTTCTTTGATACTTTTTCTTCTCTTAAGATTAATTTTGCCACCATGAAAACTACCCATGCGATTATGATGAAGTTGATTAATGCTCCAAGGAATGATCCCCATTTGATAACTATTGGGCCGATATTCCAAACAGCTGTTTGCCATTCTCCTCCTGGGATGAACGGAGTTAAAATTGGCATGATTACATCATCTACTAATGATTTTACCATCGCAGTTGCAGCGATACCCATTACAAAAGCGATTGCTAATCCCACTACTTTGTATTCTTTAAGAAATTCTTTGAATTCTGTGAATGTCTTTTTTATCATAAACTAATTTGTAATAATGGGTTTTTATACTTTTTTGAGTGTTTGTTTGATTGTTGGAAGATGTGTTGGAGTTTTTACCTGTTTGAACGGGGCTGTTGTTAAGTGTTTAAACAGCAGTTTTATCGAGGATAAATTGTTTAAACAGGTGTTTAAAAGAAAAAAGATTGAAAAAAAGGTTAAAAAATAAAAATAAATTTAAAATTTTGGCTTTACTTCTTAAATAAAGCAATTAATTCCCATAGTCCTGATAGACCTACCAATGCATAAATTACAGTGGCAAATGTACCCATTCCAAAGATGGCTTCTACTAGATTCCATCCCATTGCAACTAAGCCCCAATTAAGAGCTCCAACAACTACAAGAATTCTTGTGATCCAGCTTAATGTATTCATAT
>CAYMJZ010000047.1:0-6459 GCA_964391445.1 Candidatus Woesearchaeota archaeon | reverse complement strand
ATTTTTTTATTGTATTAATATCACTTATACTACTAAGAGCCTCAAAAATTTCCTTTTCTAATAATAGGCCTTTTTCCTTAACTAATTGTAATAATTCAAGATTACTCATATAGTTAAAGCAGTTTCAAGTATCTCCTTTGCCCTAGATTGTAAATTTTCTGGGATCATTAATTTTATTTCTCTAGTTCTTCCCATTCTACCTCTACTAATTACATCAACGTTAATCAACCCAAGCATATCAAACTCAGCAATTATATCTGAAACTCTTCTTTGAGTTAAAACCTCAACCTTGGTCTTCTGACAAAATTCTTGATATTTGTTATAAACATTACCTGTAAAAACACCTTCACTTTCTTTCCCGTGCAAGTTTAATATACTATAAAGTACAAGTTGATGTTGTCTAGGTTCATTTTCTATTATATCAAGCATCTTATCTCTTTCAATCTTATTATTTGCCTTATCAATAAATTCCATAGTTAATTTCTTACTTCCTTCTCTTTCGGCAAGTTCTCCTGCAACCCTCAATAAATCAAGTGCTCTTCTAGCATCTCCATGTTCTCTAGCAGCAAAAGCAGCACACTTAGAGAAGACTCCTTCATCTAAGATACCTTCACAAAATGCCTGATTAGCTCTCTCTCGTAATATATCTTGTAACTGCAGAGCATTATATGGAGGAAATACAAGCTCTTCCTCTCCTAATGAACTCCTAACTCTAGGATCAATATTATCCATAAACGTTAAGCTATTACTTATTCCAACAAGACTTATTTGTGCATTTTTTAGCTCAGAATTCAATCTAGTGAGATTGTAAAGAAAACCATCAGATATTTTCTTAACAGCTTGATCTATTTCATCCATTACAATCAAAATAAGCTGTTTCTTCCTTTCGATTATTTCTATAAATTTAGAATAAACCGCATCTGTCGGAAGCCCTGTAGCAGGAACAGTCTCACCTAATGAATTTATTATTTCAGCAAGAATTCTATATTCTGTATCTGCAATTTTTTTAAGTTTACAATTCAAATAAATAACTTTCAAATTATCTGCTCCTGAATCACTAACTCTTTTCAAAATTTCTTTAGTTACATACTGAACTGAAAGAGTCTTACCAGTTCCAGTCTTCCCAAAAACAAACAAGTTACTAACCCTCTCCCCTCTTATGGCAGGAGCAAGTATTGAAGCAACCTCTTCTATCTGTTTATCTCTATGAGGTATTGTTTCAGGAGTGTAATTTATTTGCAAAACACTTTTATTTTTGAATATATTACCATTAGCATAAGAATTGAAAATATTATCAAGTTTGTTAGCCATGGACACCTCTTAATAATATTTTGAAATCTCTTTTATTTAAACATATTGATACACCAACCTCTATTTCCATTGTAATATTAATAAAAAACGACGATAAACAATAAAAATATTAAGCGAACAACTTTACACAGACACACCATGACTTCCACTCCATATCCAAACCTTACAATACTCATTTTCATCTGAATTATATAATATAATATATACTTTAGATTATATCTATTACAAAATATATAATTAAATGATATTTTGATTTTTTAATTTAAATAATAATTATATATATAATAAAAATAAAATATAATACTTTTAAATTATTTTTAGACCTCTTTCCATAAGAAATGAAGGGGAGAGAGGGTAAAAGAAAAAATATGTTAACAATAAAAATATTAAGCGAACAAGGACAGTTATTGTATCTTATCTAAAGCAACAATACAACTCACAATAATCTTTATATACTTAACAAATTAATATCATCACATGAATATTAACAAAAAACCATTGCGTGAATTTATAGGTAAACCTGTTGTTACTAAAGAAGGTAAGAGATTAGGTTTAGTAAAGGACATTACTTTCGAAACAAGAACAGGAGAGTTGATACAATTATTAATAAAAGACCAGACTCCTTACTTAAAATCATTAAATGTAGAAACAAACACATCAAAAGAGTCTGTTATTCCTTATAATTCAATAATTGCAGTAGCTGATTTTATAGTAGTTTCAGAAGAAGACCTTATTTAATAAATTATTATAGATATCTTTAAAAACCATTCTTAACACACTCAAAACATGAAAGTCATAGGATTTAACATTGAAGAGATATCTGGTAAAAAGATACAAGAATTCAAAAGATTCAATATAAACACAGATATTACTTTTAGTAATGTAGAGAAATCTAAACTTGATGTATTAAAAGATAATGAAGCTCTTAAATTAAGCTTCAAGTTCCAAGTAAATTACAAAGATGCAGATAGCAAATCTGAAGACTTAAAGAGTGAAATTTCAATCCTGGGCTCAATATTATTGATGGTTGACAAAGAATTATCTAAAGAATTCCTTAAATCTTGGAAGAATAAAGAAATTCCAAAAGACAAAATGGTTGGATTATACAATTTTATATTAAAGAAATGTTCAGTTCGTGCTCTACAATTAGAAGAAGATCTTAACTTACAACCTCATATTCCTTTTCCACAAATTAAAGGTAAAAATTAATTAATTTTTATTTTTCCAAGTTCTCCAAATTCTAATACTTTCAAATCATCCGAAACAATAAAAGTCTTAAATTTTTTTAAGTTAAAGTCCCAAGCAAATTTCATATCAAACTCTCTAGCATCAGTTCCCTCAACCAAAGGAAAGAAACTCGGAACTATAATCACTTTCTTCTTTTCATATTTTCCATAAAGAAAACACTTATACTTTTCTTTCTTTGCACCATCATAAAGATTAACTGCAGGATGTCCGTGTCCTAAAACCCAATATTCAATATCTTTAGAATTCATCTCATCATATTCTTTATCTCCATGTGTAAAAGCAATGTCTTTCCAAACAAAACAATCAATACCTTCAATACCCATTTTCCTAAGCACTGGAAAGAGAATAACATCATGATTTCCCTCAATTACAATTAGCTTTTTACACTTAGATTTAACATGCTCCAAAAACTTGATTATATAATTCCATTCATCAGGCAATATACTTCCAAATTCATGTTTTAGATCTCCTAATATTACAATATTATCAACATCTCCAACTTTATCAATAACCAAATCAAAATCTGAAACAGATTTCTCAAATAATTTCACAGGAATCATAACTCCACTTCTACGCATAGCTCCTTCATATCCTAAATGTAAATCTCCAATAGCTAAAGTTCTCTCTTTATCTTTCTCTAATAGTAAACACTTTCCAACAAAATCAACCTTCATCTCTTCTCAATAACCCTCATTTGTAACTCATGCATTCTCTTCAAGAAATTAACTCTATCTTCAACTTTAATGAAGTCTGAATGACTTTGAGTTAACAAATTTAATCCAAAAGGAGAAACTAATGGAGTTCTCACAATCTCAAAATTAATTTCCTTTCTTTCAATTTTCTTTAATATATTCTCAGCATTGTTAATATCCATTAAATCATTCAAAAATTCTCTTCTGGCTTCCCTCATTATAGGGAAATCCTTACTTATTTCATTAACAGCACTATACAAAAAGTGAGAGTGCACTTGTTGTTTGCCTACACTTTTACTTCTTCCTTTATAATTCCTAAGAATCATCAAACTTCTAGCCGCACAATGTCTAAATCTTCTTTTCAAAACATCCGTTTTTTCAACAGCATCCTCTACTATTTTTCTTAAATTTGTACTAGTCAAACCCTTCAATATCTTAGCAGAATCAAGAGCCTCTCCAGCAATAAAAAATCCATTATCATTTACTCCTACTTCTATATCTCTATGCTTTAGTTGTGCAGCAACAAATGCATAAGCCCTAGACAATGCATCATTTACACGGCGCCCATACATAGAATGGAAAAGCATGTATTCCTTGTCTTGTTTAAACAATTCAACAATCATTTTCTTATCTGTAGGCATTACAGAGAAATCTTCCTGTTCAAGACAATACCTATATATTTGTCCGGCAGTTTCAGGAGTAGTATAACAATATTCTTGTATAAATTTAACACCTTCCAAACTATTCTTAACTCTTTCTTTAATAAGACCTCTAAATTTAGCAATCGCAGAAGCAACATCAAAACTTAAAGGCAATTGTTCAGAGAACCATGAAGGAATAGTAGGAGACTTAGAAACATTAGCTATAACATAAGCTTTCATTCCTTTGCTATGTATGAACTGATATTTCGATCCTCCTAAAACAAAAACATCTCCTTTCTTCAATCTTTCAAGAAAAGCCTCATCAATACTTCCAACAACATTTCCTTTAGCCTCTCCAGATCCAACAACTACAGAGATAAATCCTTCTTCAGGGATAGTTCCAATATTAGTTAAGTAAATTAATCTTGCAAGTTTTCCTTTCTTACCTAACTGTTTAGTATCTTTATCATACCATATCTTTGCATAAACATTCCTATGCTCTAAATCATAATCTCCTGAAAGATAAGAAATTACGCTCATAAAATCTTCCTTGCTCAAGTTAGAATAACAGTAGCTTTTCCTAATTAACTTCAAAACATCATCTATATTCCAAACCTGTGAAACTGCCATACCATAGATATGCTGAGACAAAACATCTAAAGCATTCATAGGAATATCCACTCTATCAATTATCTTTTCTTTCATATGCTTCATTAATACTGCGCATTCAACCAAATCATCTCTATCAGTTACGACAAATCTTCCTTTCGGATTAGAATGTAACTGATGTCCTGCTCTTCCAATTCTCTGCAATGCTCTTGAAACACTTTTTGGACTTCTAAGTAAAACAACCAAATCAATACTTCCAATATCTATTCCCAGTTCCAAACTAGTACTTGAAACTACAACCTTTAACTCTCCTTTTCTAAGTCTCTCTTCAATCAAAAATCTCTGTTCTCTACTCATAGAACTATGGTGAGCCCCTATATTTCCAGTGTACTTTCCAGGGAAGTGAGTATCAAGATAATGAATAATCCTTTCAGTAGCATTTCTTGTATTAGTGAATATCAAAGTAGTCTTATGATTTCCTATTAATTCATCAAGTATGTGGTACAATCTTTTCTGATCTTCAGCTCCATCCATAGTTAACAAATCCTGTCCTGGACTAATCAACCCAATATCAATGTCTTTAATTAATGGAACTTGAGCAATCAAACATTCTCGACCATTTCCAACTAAAAATTTAGCAATCTCTTCAATAGGAGCTATAGTGGCACTTAATCCAATTCTTACGGGAGGAATAACGCTAAAATGGTCAAGTCTTTCAAGCATCAAACTCAAGAAAACTCCTCTCTTATTTGCAAGAGCATGAATCTCATCTACCACAATAAATTCCAAAGCTCGTAAGTTTTCAGAAAACTTAGGAGCGGTTAAAACAATAGCCAAACTTTCAGGAGTTGTGACAAAAATATGAGGCACCTTTCTAGTCATCTTGGCCCTTTCAGAAGCAGTAGTATCTCCAGTTCTCAATCCAACACGAATATCTTGTAACTTAATTCCTTTAGATTCCGCAATAGCTTTTATTTCTGCAAGAGGTCTTTCAAGATTAACATAAATATCATTAGTCAAAGCCCTAAGTGGAGAAACATAAACTGCATATATTTTATCCTCTAGTTCATTTTTGCTAGAAAGATCAACTAAATAATTCAGTATAGAAAGAAAAGCAGTCAAAGTCTTGGTTCCTCCAGTAGGGGCAGATATCAATATATTCTTTCTATCATGGATATTTCCAACACCATAAAGCTGAGTAAGAGAGAAGTCTCTAAACTTAGTAAAGAACCATTCCTTTACTAACGGGTGCATAATGCCCTTCACCTGAGAACTTTCTCTAGGCCCAATAAACTCAATTTTACTTTCAACCATAAAAAGAACAAATTTCAATGCAAACTTAAACTATAAAAACATTCCCAAATACAAAAATACATGCCTTCAATATCAAAAAAGAAACGTTCTAAAATATCAGAACAAATCCTCTCCTATCTTTACAGCATATCTCCAGAAGCAGCATTTACAAGTAAAATAGCAGAAGAAATAGTAAGGGATGAAGAATTTACAAAATCTCTTCTGGAAGAGTTAGAAAAATCCAAGCTATTAATCAAAATAAGCAAGGGTCCAGAAGGCCAAGATTATCAAAGATGGCAACGTTGGAGGCTATCCAATGCAGCCTTTGATGCTTATAAGAAGCTTAACTAATTCAACATAAATCTTTATAATCAAGTTAGAAGTCAGCATTATATGTCTGATACTATAAAAGAAGCTTTCTTAAGGGTTCGTCAGGATATAGATTTCCTATATCAAGAAATAGCAGAGATAAAGCAGTTATTATACGAACTTCAATATCCACAATCAAACCAACCAACAAACCAACACAATTATCCAGCACATAATTCAAACATTCCAACACAAGAATTACCAAATAAAGCCGTATTAAGCTCAAAAACAAGCATTTCCACAGGAAATGATGGGGTTCCAACAAACCAACCAACAAACCAACCAACAAACCAACA
>CAYMJZ010000046.1:0-6496 GCA_964391445.1 Candidatus Woesearchaeota archaeon | reverse complement strand
ATCAATAATAACAGTCCAGACTTTTTCTCCTTCCTTTATTACAAGTTTCTTCAAGTCTATAACGTGACTTTCTCTTACCATTCTATCAATCAATCTTGGTAATTCAATAGCATTAAACTTAGGAGGTCCTGATTCAAATCTAGGTGAAGCTAAAGGTAATAAGTCTCCTGATACCATTAAGTTTCCGCTATCAAGAGAATCAGGATATGGCTCTCCAACTTCAAACTTTACTCCAACAACAACATCAGTCTTGCCCATTTTAACACGAGCACTTCCCTCTGCCTTGTTTGAAACATTATATTCAACTGTAAAGTCTCTTTGCTCAATAAGTTTACGTCCGTCAAATCTCTTGCCTTGAGAAAGCATCTTAAGTAAAGTGTTATATGTCAAATTTGATAAATTCATTGCGCTCATTCTTTTTCCTCCATTACGCTCTTTAGAGCCTTCTTTTGAACTTCATAAATCTTAGCAAATGCCTTGTCTGCAGCAGCAACAGCTTTGTGCATTACTTCTGGCTGTATCTTTCCATCTAATTGCATCAAAGTGATCTTGTCAGAATTAGCGAATCTTGCCAAAGCAATATCTGTAGCTCCTTCTCCCTCTTTAAAGTCTTCTTCATCCTTGTTAACGTCAACAACTATATCTTTGTCCATCTTACCGATAGAAACTGCACAAATCAAATCCTTCATAGGAATTCCTGCCTGAGCTAGAGCCATTGAAGCTGCATTAATTCCAGCAACTCTTGTAGAAGCATCAGCTTGTAATATGTAAATTTGTACATCAATAACAGTATTAGGAAATTCTTTCAATTCTAAAGCCGGAGACAAAGCCCACTCAGTCACTTTAGAAATTTCCTGAGCTCTTCTGTTTGGTCCAGGTTTCTTTCTGTCAGCAACAGAGAATGAAAGCATGTCATAGTTAACTCTCAATATAGCAGATTTAGGATCTTGCATGTGTTGAGGGTGTAACAATCTAGGACCATAAACTGCTGCAATTGCAATAGTATTTCCAAATGAGAACATTGCGCTTCCATCAGCGTTAGGAACAATACCAATCTTTGCAGTCATTGGTCTTGGCTCATCTAATTTTCTACCGTCAGGTCTTTTGAATACCATTATTTGTTTTTGGAAAACCATTCCTCCATTTTTTCTGTTAACCCTGTTACTAAAACCTTTTCAGCAATGAATTCAATAGCTCTTCTAGCTTTTAATTCAGAGTCCATATCATTTCCTTTAATCCAGACCCATCCATTCTGTCCGATTGTAACATTACATCCAGTCTTTTCTTTAATCAAGTTAATCATACTTCCTTCTCTACCTATAATTCTTGGAACTCTTGAAGGATTTACTCTAAATACAAAACCGCCTTCCAATTTTCCAAGGCCTTTTCCTTTCATAGCTAAATCAATTCCTTTAGGAGAAACTGACCATACTTTAGCAGCAACAACGTCTCCAATAGCCAAAAACTGATCCATCTCATTCTTATTTACAAATCGAGGGGATTCCATTAAAGGCAAGAATCCATTTTGAGCATAATCAATATCTACAATCCATCCTGAGTGGACTATATCATTAACTCTTCCAATAACAACATTATTTCTTCTTGGAACAAAAGCTCCAGAGAATGGTATTATTTTTACAACTCTTCCTATTTTTTCAGCTAATCCATATCTAGATGCAACAACATTGCTTCCTTCCTTGCGAGCTCCTTCGCCAGCCAAAAAATCGTCGCCAGATGCTACAACTTCTCCAGGAACTACAACAGTTCTACTAGAAGGTTCCGCAACTGCACCAAAGTCTTCGTAAGTTTCCTCATTATTCTTTTCTTCAAAATTTTTCATTTTCTGTAATCTCAAATCAACAAAAGATAATTGTAATAATTCTCTTGTTCGTTTGTTATTTCAATATTTTCATCAATATTGAGTATTTAAATTTTCCTATCTTGAAAATTTAAACCTGTTGTTATCAGACAACTTTGTTTAAACTTTTTGTTTTTTAAGGAGCATAAATCTTCTTTAATCTATCAAATATTACTCTATCAACATCTAAATTAATCTCTTGAAGACAGCTTTGTTGTAAAACATTCATTACACTTTTGGTATGTATTGTATGTTCCTCTCCCATGGCATGAAGGATCTCATGCATTTCAGTATCTGGATAAGAACAGTCTTTTTTAGTGTTTATATCTACAGCTTGAATTCCTCCATATAAGTAAATAGTTGATTTCTTTATTTCCTTAGTGTAGTCATCGTATTCAGTTTCAGCCTCGCCAAGAGTTTCTATATTTAACCCTATATTGCTTTCTCTAGTACATATAAAACTTATATCTGCTTTCTCGCTGGTTTTTACAAAGCGAACAGTATTATTTGTTAATCTCTCAATCTCTCTTAATGCATACTCTGTTCTGTTTATCCTCAAGGGATAACATTCTTCTATGTTTGAGTAACTATAAGTAAGAGGCATATGATTCCAATGATAAAGATCAGACTCTATTTTTCTTATTTCTGTTAAATAAGTATCATTTTTTTGTATAGTTACCTCTTTTGGAGAATCATAATAAAATAAAATAATTAAAAGAATTAATATCCCTCCAACAATAACTGAACTCTTATTCATTAAAAAAAAGAATTATCTCTAATTAAATATCTTTACTTACTGAGGTGCAGATATCATTATTCCTTCAAGATATTCTGACATCTTAGGATCAGGGGATAAATACCATATTCCGTCTGAGTAATTTCCATACCAGAATATTCCAACATCGTCGTTTCTAGTATTATCATACAATCTTATAGTTATCTCTCCAGAATCTGAATCATAAGGTACATAATTTCCAACACCGATATAGTAAGCGTTAGGATCATTTCCTCCAGTCAAGTAACCTTCCAATGTATGATCTGTGCTATTATAAGTTCCAGCCAAAGTTAAATTCAAAGGAGGATAATTCATTTCGAAATTACCTTCACCTTGTACTGCAGGATTAAGCCAGATAATGTGCTCTGCAGATTCAAGAATCTGTTGACCAGTATTCATTAAGAACTTGACTTTATTGTTTCCACCAAACCAAAGATAATCATTAGGTGTATCTATTGTAATATTATAGCTAATATATCCAGGAGATTTACCTTGATGATATCCATAACTGTAACCATATCCTTCATAAGATCCATTTCCACCATTAAAGACATTGTACCCGTAACCATATCCAAAACTTGTAGCATATTCCTTCAAAGTTACAGTAACTCCTTCACAACCATGAAGAACCCATCCCCAAATATCAATAGTACATGCTTCCTCTCCGTTTATCATAACACTAACATTTCTCACTTCAGGTCTTTCATTAGTCTCAATGTCTATCTTTCCTGTAAATGATATTTTTTCTCCAGCAATGTAAGGGGTATTGCTATTAAGTCCAGATAAACTCAATTGCAAGGCATTAACAGGTCCTAACAAAACAAGCAATCCAACAACTAAAACAGTAACAAAACCGCTAAGAACTTTACTCATCTTGCCATTTCTAGATTTTATTTCAGGCATAGTATAATCACTCAATTTTTGCATGTTCAGTCTTGCAATTTTCGATTTATAAAGATTTGTAGTTGAAAGTATATGGTTTACTATCAGTAAGCTATAAAAAAGATAGTTGTAGAGAGTTTTCATGAAGTATTCAGTTGTCGTCCCTTTATACGAAGAAGAAGGTAACATAAAACAATTAGATTTGGAAATCAGACAAGTAATGGACAAGCTAGGTTCTTACGAAATTATTTACGTTAATGATGGAAGTAAAGACAACTCCTTAAAAGAATTAAAAAAACTAAAGAATATTACAATAGTAAATCTAAATCGTAATTATGGTCAATCCATAGCATTAGATGCTGGTTTCAAAGCAGCTCAGGGAGATATAGTTATTTCTTTGGATGGGGATCTTCAAAACGATCCGGCAGACATTCCTCTTCTTTTAGAAAAATTAGAAAAAGATAATCTTGATGTTGTAGCAGGCTGGAGAAAAAAGAGAAAGGACAAATCAGGAATAAAGATTCTAACAAGAATAGGAAGGCTATTCCGCAGACTAATAATAAAAGATGAAGTTCATGATACAGGTTGCACATTAAGAGTATACCGTAAAGAAGCAGCCAAATCCCTAGATCTCTGGGGAGAAATGCATAGATACATTCTAGCATTATTAAAGTGGAAAGGTTTCACAATAGGAGAAGCAGTAGTTAATCACCGTCCTAGAACTCAAGGAAAGACAAAATACAATTATAAGAAAGCGTACAAAGGCTTCATTGATTTAATTTACATCTGGTTCATGAACAAATATTCCAATAGACCTCTTCACATGTTCGGAGGCCTAGGTCTTCTGTCTTTCTTTGCAGGTATATTACCAATATCTTGGTCCATATATCAAAAAGTAGCCGGTAACCTACCATTAAACAGAAGCGGATGGTTCTTCCTAGGTTTCTTCCTTGCAATAATGGGTGTAATGTTCTTCTGTTTCGGTATCCTGATGGATCTAACAATAAGAACTAATCTAAATACATCTCCAGTCGAGCATCGTTATTACGTCAGAGATCTAATTAAGAAATGAGTAAAGAAGACATTAATCTAGAAATAAATCATCTTAGAGATTTAGTAGAAAAAGAAAAATTTCATTATAATCATGTTTCAAATATGGAAATACAAGGGCTTGCATTATTGGTGGCTTTATTCATTCCATTTCTTGCTAATCCGCAACCTTTGATTTCTCATCTAATGATTTTAATCAGTTTCTTTTCATTTTTTATTATATTGCAATTAGTTTCAAACAAAAAGTTAGATAATTTCAGAAATAAAATTGATAAATACCATTCTAAGATAAACGATTTGCATCTTAAGTTAAGGAGTAATAAATGAAAATTTTAATGCTTAATTATGAATTTCCTCCATTAGGCGGAGGAGCTTCTCCAGTAAGTTATGAAATTGCAAAAGGTTATGTGAAGCTTGGGCATAAAGTGGATGTTGTAACAATGCATTACAAAGGCCTTCCATTTCATGAAGTAAAAGATGGAATTAATATCTACAGAGTAAAATGTCTAAGAAAAAAGAAAGAAATGTGTACGACTCCTGAAATGCTTACATATGTCATTTCAGCAAAGAGTTTTCTAAAACAACATCTCAAAACCCACAAGTATGATATAAACCACACACATTTCATTATCCCAACAGGAATAGTTTCATTATGGGTAAAAAAGAAGTTTGGTATTCCCTACATAATTACAAGCCACGGCAGTGATGTTCCAGGTTACAACGCAGACCGTTTCAAGTTAATTCATAATTTTACAAAGCCTTTACTAAAGAGGATATGTAAAGAAGCTAAACTAATTACAACACCTTCAAATTACTTAAAAGGGTTAATCAATGAAAAAATAGGAAAATATTCAATAAAAGTTATTCCAAATGGAATTAATATGGCTAAGTTTAAGCCTAAAAATAAAAGAAAAATTATTCTTTCAACAGGCAGATTACTCCCGAGAAAAGGTTTTCAATATTTAATTCAAGCACTGAGTGATAGGGATTGTGGATATGAATTGCATATAGCCGGAGATGGTCCAATGATGGCCGAATTAAAAGAGTTAGCAAGAAAATCCAAAACAAAAGTTATCTTTCATGGATGGGTTAACAATAACTCTAAAAAATACAAAAATTTGGTTGAGTCTGCATCAATATATGTTCTAGCCTCTGAAAAAGAAAATGCTTCAGTAGCATTATTGGAAGCAATGTCAGGTGGTTGTGCGATAATTACCACAAACATTTCTGGGTGTCCTGAAACTATCGGAGATTCGGGATTAGTTTTCGAACCAAGAAATGTAAATCAGTTGAAAAAGTTAATTTTAAGCCTAATAAAAAATGAATCCAAATTAAAGAATCTTGGTAAAAAAGCGAGAAAAAGAGTAGTTAAAGAATATAATTGGGATAATTTAATTAAATCTTATAATCTCTCTTTAAAATGAAATTTTTACTAGTTCCACCGTTTGGTTTAGGAGATGTTTTAAGTATGTTACCCTTAGCATATAACTTAAAGAAATTTTTTCCAGCTTGTGAGGTTCATTTTTTATGTTCTAAATATAACAATTCTACGGAAGTATTAAAGTCTTGTAAATATGTTGATAAAGTAATCATTTTGAATTTAAAGAATTACTCGTTAAAAGAGGTTATAAAATTCATTTTGTTTGATTTACTTAAATTAAAGAAAAAAATAAATCTTGAAAAATATGACTTTATATTTAACTTAAAACCCAACTTATTAAGGAGATTAATATTAACTTCAAAAAAAAGGATAGACGGTGAGAAGAATATTAAAAATCAATACCTGTCAAGTCTAGAATTTTTAAATATATTTGGAAAAAATAAATTGTTTATTCCTAAAAATCTTATAAGTTATAAAAAATCTTTTGAAATAAAAGTTTTAAAAAAATTTAATGCAAAAAAAACCAGTGAATTTTTTTAAATAACAAAAA
>CAYMJZ010000045.1:0-6535 GCA_964391445.1 Candidatus Woesearchaeota archaeon | reverse complement strand
TTCAAAATATTCCGTAAGATTAAGTTGCTCGGTACTCATAATAATTTGTATCGGAAAATCAAGGCTATTGAGAAATTTCTGAAAAGCTATCGCAATTGCTTGTTTTGATTCTTCTGGCTTAATTGAAAAGTTAATAGGGCTTATTTTTAGAATAGCTAATTTCTTATTATCTTTTGTAAATATTAGGCTGTCTTTTATTTCTTTTATTGGTATAAACTCGCCTAATTTGTTAGGTAGCTGAATTAGCTTTGATCTATACCAATAATACCAATTTCTTATATGTTTATCAAGATCTAGAAAAATAAAACCTATTGCTAAACCGCTAAACATGGCAATGAATGGTATCTTGAATGCAATATGCAGATTTGTTTTAAAAAATATTATTGAGATTATCGGAGCAAAAATAAAGAGATAAGCTAATTGCTTAAAGTTAAGACCAAACATTATTTTCTCTTTACATTCTAATTGTTGAGGGATTTCATAAGCCATTATTTATTCCACCTTCCAACTTTATTGTAAATGCTAAATGCAGCCCTTGTAATGGCGAAAAATAGTAGAATAACCATTAAGATATCAATAAGTAGAAATGCTGAAATTAAAATAATAATTTGTAAATTGCTGAAAACCCCTACATTCATTAAAGCCGAGAATCCGATAAGCAAGATTGCATCAAAGAAAGTAATGAAGATTGAAATTCCCAGAATGTTAAGTATTAGAGAACCAAATCCTTTTAATGCAGGGATAAAATAAAAGAAGATTCCTATCGGAATAAAGACTATACCTATTGAAACTATCGCATATCTTAAAGTTAAAACTAAGGCAGTTATAATAAGCACTAGAATATACACTATCGACAAAGCTAATGCTAAACCCAGTCCTACAGTACTGCTTACTTGTAAACTAAAGAAATTTTCGTCCACTATGCTTAAGGTAGCAGAGGTCATAGTCGAAGCCAAATCCAAAACTAATTGATAGAGAAAGAATGAAGATTGTACTAAAACTATCATTATTATAATATTTCTTAGCCATTCTTTTGCTTGCTCTCTTTTTTCAGAATCGTAGCCAGAGATTAGAAAACTTATACCAGTTCCAACTAAAAGCAAAGCATAGAACATAGAAAGCATGTAAACTATTATTACCCATAGACTAAAGAAAATCTGAGTGTGAACATCTGCAGATAATAAATTAAGAACTATTTGTAAGAAAGGTTGAACTGGAGCATTTACAATATTAAAAAGAAAATTAAAGAACATCTCAGGAAGACAAGCTCCTAGATTAAGCAATCCGCAACTAGGCATATTTTCTAAAGAATGAAGTTTTTGTTAAGAAAGAAAATAGCATATAATTAAACAAAATAAGTATACTTACTTTGAAAAACAAAATGAATCGGCTTGTATCTATTTCACTAAGAGAAAAAGTAAAATTTGCTTGAGCTTGAGGATAATTAGGATTTTGATATTCTGGATAACCATACTCTTGATCCCAAAGTATACAAACTGCTTCTCTTCTTTCTTGTCCAGAAGTTAACGGCCAAATATAATTGCAATCTGCTCTTTTATCTAAATTAGTAAAATTAGAGCATTTCAGATTTGATGGACAGGCAGTAGCTCCTTGCAAAAGCAAAAAGCAAATCAAAAGTGCTGTTGCAAGAGCCAAACCTGCCTTTTTGATTAACATTTTATTCATGCTAGATCATAAATTGCACAAACCATGGTGCTGCCCAAATTATCGCTAGTCCAATGAACACATACATAATAGTATTCTTTGAACTTTCACGCTTTCCGGGATCAGAGCCACTAGTAATGTAACTAACTCCTGCAAGAACTAACATTATTACTGCAATGAAAGTTGCAGCATACTTGATTAGATTATAGATACGTATAATTGGCTCAAGTATAGTATTGAAAGTTTGCTGTTCTTCTTGAGATATAGTTCCATTAAACTGTGCGCTAACAACCTGTAAAGCAAAGATATATGCAATAATCAAAAGGCTGGCAAGTTTTTGTACCTTCATTCTTCCACCTCCTTTTCAGTTGATTGTTCGCGCCATTCGTCCAAATAAGCTTTAACTTTACGAAATCTCTCTAGCTGTTCTTCGAAATCTTTTTCGTACTTCCATTTTATGAAAGTCAAACAGTTTTCGCAGAACTCTCTTTCTTTGGTTTCTGTTTCGCATATAATGCAAATTTTCATGTCTGTGCTGTGATCTAAAATGTTTATAGGCACTCGGAGACCATTTAGTCGACTAAATGGACGACTAAGTAGTCGACTAGATAGACGCCCAGTTAGTCTCCGATTTTTTATAACTCTCAAAAAGAGAAATCTAATTATGGAAATGAATAAGTTAATTTTAGGGGAATGCCTGGAAGTAATGAGGAATATGCCTAACCAATCTGTTGATCTAATTATTACAGATCCACCTTACGGAGATAATATTGCTTATTATGGGAATAAAACTATAGAAAATAATGAAAATCCTTTACTAAACTGTAGAGCTTTGGTTGAAGCTTACAGAATACTAAAGAAAAATAAAACAGTTTACAACTTTACTAATTGGAAACACTTGCCTTTTCTTACAGAGTTTGTTACTAAATATACCAAATTTAAGATAAGACATGTAATTGTATGGAAAAAGCCAAACTTCGGGATGGGCTATGCATTCAGACATCAATTTGAGCTAATCTTAGTATTAGAAAAGGGAAACCCTAAATATAATCTAACAAACTTCTCAAATGTGCAGGAATCTAAGTTTATTTCAGGTAAGTCTATCCATCCTCACCAGAAACCTTTAGATCTATTGACTAAAATGGTTAAACATAGTTCAAAAGAAGGAGATTTAGTATTTGATCCATTTTGCGGAAGTGGATCTATATGTTTAGCTGCTAAACTCAGCAATAGGCAATGGTTTGGTATTGAAAAAGATCCAAAATATTTGAAGATAGCACAAACAAGGTTAGATACATCTGGAGGAGACGATGATTTTTTCTGAAAAGATAGACCCAGAAGAAATAATCTTAGAATTAAAGAAGCTAATTGAGTTATTTAGTATTAAAAATAGAATAGGTAATAATGAAAAAAACATATCAGATCCACCTAAGAATTGAACTTGAGACTATTGAAAAACTGAAGAAACAGGCTCAAGATAAGAATATCACCATGGCTGAATTATGTCGATTAAAAATCCGTAATAATAATCAATCTGATAAGTTAGACTTACTCTTACAAAGACTTGAAAGATTACTGCAAACTAAAAATTAAACTATTCACAATGTCACAATCAAGTAGTCAGGTATACATCTTTACCAACGACAAGATATATAAAATAATTAAGTCTGTGACTTTTATACCTAAAAGTTATTTTGCGAGTTTCCGCGAGATGCCAAAAGAGCAAGCACTTGGTTTGGGCGTTAAGATTACTTATTTTTCCTTCTTTTTTTAGCGTTGCGTTTTCTTGCTATTCTATGTGATTTTCTCATAACCTTTAATGAACTAATGTTTATATAGAGTTATTGTTCTTATGTTTTATGGCGGCAACACCACCTGGAGCAAAGAAAAGAAAGCTTGATTACATGGTTGACCAAAATACTTTTGATGAATTCATGAAAGCCTGCAGCAGGAAGGGTTTTGCTCCTCAAGTAGTTCTAGAACAAGCAATGAGGAAGTTTACTCAGGCTGGGCAAATTTAAAGAAGGAAATAAGTATTAATAATCAAAAATGCTTTGAGAGATTATGGGGGATTACGAGTTTATACAAGAAAATTCAAGTTGGGCAAAACTATGGGTTTTAATTACATCTCTTCTTATTTTATTTATTATATTGATATTGGGAGTTTTCTTTTCAACTTTCTTTTATGAAATTTTGTATTCAATTCCTTATGTTAATAGTTGGGTTAGTTTTATCACTTTAAATATTAAGAGCTTGACTTTATTCGGTTTATTTTTAGCACATCTTCTAGGAGGAATATTTTTTGTTCCGAGCCCGGATGAAATAATATTTTATTATGGATTGATTAAAGGAAACAACTATTTCTTGGCACTACTTTTCTCTTCAATTGGTTACATGCTTGCTCAAGTTCTTAATTATTATTTAGGTAAAAAAATAAGCCCGATAATCATGCACTTAATATCTAAAAAGAAAGTTTATGATACAAGAAGATATGTGAATAAGTATGGTGCTTGGGGAATATTTATATTCAATTTCTTGCCATTTCCAGCACCCCTTCTTACATTTGCTTTAGGAATTGCGAGATATAACTTTACAAGATTATTTGTTTTAACTTTAGTCGGTAAATTGGCTAAATATTTATTATTGATAATTGTTCACGCACTATTTCTATAGGATTTATATACTCTAAAGATATATTTGGAATATGGGGTATGATTACATAATTAGAAAAGAAGCAGAGCTAGAAAAAACAGTTAATTTAAAGAAGTTGATTGGAAAAAATGTGCTTTCTGAAGGCGGAACTATTGTTGGAAATATATCTGAAGTAAGATTAAATCCGAATGGTTTTGACTTAGAGGGTGTTGTTGTTTCTACAAGAGTAGGGAATCTTTATGTTGGAAAAAGTTATTTTTCATCCTTATCAGATTATTCTGTAATATTGAATACTGAGTTAAGTTTACTAGTTCAAGGTAGAAGAGTAATAACTGCAGATGGTAAAACATTGGGTAAAGTTAAAATTGTAAATAGAAAAGGTAAAACTAATGAAATAGAAAGTTTACTTGTTTCTAGTTTCTTTAAAAAATATCTTATTCCTGTTTCTGCCATAAAACAAATAGCTAGTTCTGTTTTGATGAAGACTAGATATGATGACACAAAAGAGTATCTCTGGACGAGACCTAAGCAAAACTCTAACATCTGAAGATTTGCTTGGGAAAGATGTTATTGACTTTGATAGCACATTAATAGGAGTAGTTGAGAAGGTTTTGATTGACCCTAAAACTCTGGATTTTGTTGGAATATCTATTGATAAAGGATTTCTAAAAAAAGGTTTAACTGTTGGAAGAAATTATATTGAAGAAATAAAAGAGCATGCGGTTTTTCTTAAAATAAGGGTATCTTATGAGGTTAAGGGAAAAATAGTCTTTGATTCTGAAGGAAAATCTATAGGAAGGGTCTCTTCTCTTGAACTTTATGAAAATATGAATAAAATAGTTAGTCTTGTTGTAAAGAAAGATAACCTTTTCTTTCCAGGAAAAGAGATCAAAATTCCTGCAAGATACATTAAGAATATAGGAGATAATGTAATGTTATCAGTTAGAAAAGAAGACTTGCATTAGGCTTTATTTATAAGATCTATTAAAAATTTATGGTCTTGCTTTTTTCCATAATATCTATAATAATTCGGTTTTTTCTCTATTTTCCATTTTATTCTTTCTTTTATTATATGGACATCTTCTTTACTTGGAGACCAGTCATTTAGAAGTTCTTTTTTGAATATTTTAAGATTTATTGATTTATTTGTTGCAAAACCTCTCTTTTTCATTTCTTTTTTTAGTTCTTCATGTCTATTTTTTAAGTAATTTAACTTGTTTTTGAAAAACTTTATATGCCCTTTTCCCAGAGTGTACTTTTCAGGTATATCTTTGACTTCAGGGTAATTTTTTACATAGCCTAAGAGCATCATTATTTCTAAGTATTCTGCTACAAGATGCTGATCTGCAAGATGATTAGGGTTTATTAGATTCACTCGAACCATTTTATAATCTGATTACACACATTTAAATAGCATTGTTTTAGAAAGATTGTATGGGAAGATTTGATAGAGAAAATAGTCGCGGAGGCTTTAATGCTGGAAGAGGAAGAGATAGAGGATTCTCTAGAGATAGACCTCAGAGAAGAGAGATGTTTAATGTTAAGTGCTCTAAATGTGGAAATGATGCTCAAGTTCCTTTCAAGCCAACAGGAAATAAACCTGTTCTTTGTAGCGACTGTTTCAGCCAAACAGATAGATTGAATGGTTCTCCAAGACAATCACACTCTGGAAGCTCTGAAGATTTAAAACAAATTAATGCTAAATTAGATAAGATAATAACTATATTACAAGATTTGGAACTTGATGTAGAATACGATGAAGATTCTGAAGATGTTAAATCAGGCGAAGAGTCTGATGATGAAAATTAATATTTCAATAATTTTATTTCTTCTTTTTTGATATTTTTGCCTTCTTCTTTGGCCTTTCTTCCTTTGCCTGTTTTTCTTCTATTTGCGGGGTTTGAACCGGCACTTCTTTTATTATCACTTGTGTTTGTGGTGTTTGTTGAATAATTGTTTCTTTTTGTTCTTTCTTAGAGGGTGTAAGCCACATTACAATTATACTTATTGCCAAACTAATCAATGCAAATATTATGAAGTAGGCTATTGTATTTCCGATAATTGTTGCAATTATAGTTGTAAATTTTTCAGATAATGAACACTGAACTTCTGCTGTATTAATGCATACTTTACCAAAGGAACTTGCTACATATAGGCCAATTGAAGAAAATCTTTCAAGAATATAAGAGATGAAAAATAAATATGCTATGCTAATAAC
>CAYMJZ010000044.1:0-6631 GCA_964391445.1 Candidatus Woesearchaeota archaeon | reverse complement strand
ACATAATGATCTGGAGATATCATACCGGAAACTATACCCTCTCCTAATCCGAAAACAGCTTCGATAACTATATTCCCATCATTCTTTAAAGGATTTTTAGAAAACATAACTCCTGATTTCTGAGAATCAATCATTCTCTGAACTACAACTGCCAAATAACCTTTCTCAGTTGCAAATCCCTTCTTCTTTCTATAATAAATGGCTCTGGCAGTAAATAAAGAAGCAAAACATTTCTTTACGCTTTCAATAAGAGAATCAGCACCTTTAACATTCAAGAAAGTTTCCTGCTGTCCTGCAAAGCTAGCATCTGCTAAATCTTCCATTGTAGCACTAGAACGCACTGCAACAAAAGGAGGTTCATGTGAATTCTTCAATATTGCCAAAGCTCCCTGAGTCATACCCTTCTGTTTAATTCTGTCCCTCTCAACATCCAAAACCTCATATGCTTCAGCAATATCTACTTTCATCTCATGAGGCATTTGAGCATCAACAATTAACTCTCGTATCTTCCTAGCAGTACTCTCAAGTTGCTTAGTATCATCGACATCTATTGAATTAACTAAATTAATTATCTGATTACGAAGACCAGACTTTTCAATAAAATAATCATAAGCCTGAGCAGTTACAATGAATCCAGGAGGCACTGGAAATTTATTATTATACATTTCAGCAAGGGAAGCACCCTTACCTCCAGCGATAGAAATATCTTTATTGCTCAGTTCAGAAAACCACTTTACAAAACTTCGTCCATCACCCATATAGAAAACAAACACATTCAGTTAATAAAGATTATGCAATAAATTATACATTCAGCTTCTTTCTTACAAATTCAATTATATTCTTCTTAAAAGTCTCTAAATCTTTCTTCATAAAGCTCCCACCAACAGCTCTAGGGTGACCTCCTCCAATGGCATTATCTAATCCTTTAATTCCTGCTCTTATCATATCTCCTAGATCGTAGTTTAAGTCTTTTGAATTGTTTCTACCAGATACTTTAATTAAATTAGTTCCCTGTATTTCAGAAAGAGTAATTATTGTCGCATTAGTATGTTTTACAGATAAAGCAGTACTAAGTCTTGACCCTATAGAGTATTTAGGATTAAGGAAATGAATGAACACTTTATCATTCAAATACTTTTGAGCATTTTCTTCAAAATCTCTCATACATCTATCAAAATCATAACTAATTTCCTTATCTGCCTTATCTATTTCTAAATAATCTTTTTTCAAAATTATCTCATAAGCCCTAAAAGAATCATTTGAATAATAAGTGATCAGAGAATTGAGCTTCAAAACCTTTTTGAATATTTTAGCATCTTGATAATCTTCAGGATTAAAATCATAATATTTTTGAATAAATTTAAGATTATTTTCATTCTTAAAAGAAAACTCCGATATTGCAGCAACACAAGCAAGTTCCTTATAATAATTATCTATAAGAAACTCCTTTCCTAAATTATACATAACAAGAGATGTGCAGTCATCAGAAGGAGTCTTAATTATTTTGTCTGTGATCTTTAGTTTTGAATTAGTGGGATGATGGTCTATGAACATGACCTCAAATTTATCAAAAAATCTTTCAGTCTCTTCAAGCTGATTCATATCCACATTAGCATCTAGAATGAAAACTTTATTTATTTTTTCTCTGTTAAATATTCCTTCATATTGATCGAGAATGCCTAATTTGTAAGGGATAAAAGCTATGTTGTAAGAGATGTTTGGGAATCTTTTTTTAAGAATTTCAACAAGAAAGATAACTGAAATCATTCCATCAACACAGTTAGCGTGGGATAATATTCCTATGCGTTCATTCTCATTAATCCTATCTAAAAAAGAATCAAACTTTTTCTTATGAATTTCAAAATCCTGCATAATTAAAGCAAAAAATCAGCGTATAAAACCCTTTCTAAAAAGGAACTCCGGCAGCTAAGTTCTCTCTTTCAGCATTTTCTCTTGAAACTCTTGATTCATATTCATCATGAGTTTCCCATCTACAGAGCCTTTCTAACAAATCAATTTTTTCGTCATCAATTCCATGTCTTTCTCCATAAAATTGAATAATTTGTCTTCTTCTTGTTTCATCAACTCATCCTTTATGGTAGTGATCAAAACCCCTAACACCTATTTTTACGCCCTCTTTTTCCATCCATTCTTTTACTTCTCTTCTTTCTTGAGCAACTTCGTCTAGTAAAGGCCTAGTAGTTCTAATTGTAGAAGCTATCTGGTCAATAACTCTCTCATCTCTTTTTCCATCATATAAAACATAAAGTTTTTTCTCTCCAGTAGCAGAAAGAACTTTTCTCTTGTAATTATCATAATCTGTATTTTCCCTAGCAACGCGAAAGAATTTTTCAAGAGTTACTCTCTGATCATCATTTCTTACGCCGTTCATTTCACCTTCAAAAATAGCATTTGCTGAAGAGAAAGGCATTGATACCCAAGCATCATTATCTCTCTCATCGTATAAAGAAGACCTACTCCTTACCGCTCGCATCACAAATTTCCTTAAAGAATCTTCAACTCTACCAATTCTCTGATTATTCTTTCTAGCTAAAACTGCTGCATAATAATGAAAAACTAATTCTGAAGGGATGAGATAAGAATCTCCCCATTCAAGTCGAACCATTGCATAATCTCCAACTAACTCTTCGGGAGATAAACCATCTTCTCTTTTAACCATCCCATAAAAAACTCTTTCTCCTTCATTTACGAATAAAGTGGTCTGTCCATTTTTTGCAAAAGGGTTTCTTCTGGTTCTTCCAAAAAACTCTCTCCAAGTTCCAATATCATTTATCCCATAAGTTAATTGAGATCTAAGAAGTATTGCTCTCTTTCCTCCCTTTACTTCAACAGAAAACTGACCTTCGTAATCTCTTAATTCAGGATCAACAACCAAATCAGGTCTTATACTACCATTAGGATTTCTTTCCATCCTAAGCAATTTAGAAGCATAATATTCAGAAGCATCGCCAAAAGCAGTAGTTTTATGGTGTGTTCCCACTTTGGCCATAAGTTAAAATGAAAGAACTGGCTTTATAAAAATTTAGAGATTATTGAGAAACAGGAGTAGGAGAATGTTTAACATCCTCTACTTTATCAAACAAAACTCTTGTTCTGCAAGGCAATTTTGCTTTAGCCATACCTAAAATCTCACGAGCAACTCTAACAGTTGATTCAGAATCACAAGCAACCATGAACAATTCTTGTCCTCCAAGAACTCTAGCAGCTCTTCCTTCAATGATTCCAAATGACTGCTTCATACCTGTAGATAAACGGTCAGCTCCAGCTCCAGCAGCTGCTTTGTTGTTTCTCAATATATGATGAGGGTGTATCTTAACCCATAAGTAAAACTTACCTGCAAGTTTTGTTTCCAAGTTCTTAGTTAAAACCTGTCTTGCAGCTTCAATAGCTAAATCTTTAATTACAATTTGTTCATCTGAAATTAAACTCAAAATAAATGGGAACTTCCCATCAACATAAGCCCTCTGATTTCCAATATTATACTTTACAACTTTGTTTGGAGGAACTACTTTAATATAAGATTTTGATTTTGCCTTAGAAACTCTTGTATATGGTCTGTTAGGTTTCTTAGAATATGAAAGTGATTTACGAATAGCCATATTATTTGACCTCTACGTCTGTTGTTACAGCTTGTCCCGGTAATCCAGTTTCAAAAATAGCTCTAACAAGACCTTTATTTCCATGAGCATCGCTTATTTTACCATGTATTGCTTTTCCAGCAATACTCTTCCATGTAACTTGCTTTCCAACAAGTTTTTTAGCTTCATCACGACTAGAACAACCTAAGTCTAACAAGTAATGTCTTTCATGAATTCTATGTCTGCTTCTTCTAAATTGAACAACTATTCCTTTCATCTTTCTGACTAGAAAATATGGTTTTTAAAGGCTTCCATTATTTATAATAGAACGACCTAAAAACAGGGTTTCTAAGGTTATCAGAGCAAAATCTCAAACTCGCCAAGTTCCTTATGTAAAGCATTCAATATAGAAGAAGAAACTTTAACTTCTGAACCTTTTTTATGAGTGGAAAGAGCCTTCTCTAACTCCCTAGAATCAGATAATTTGAATCCATTTCCAACTATTTTCATTACTCTTCCAGACTCAATAAAGAAATTATCTGTATTGGTCAAAACCAATTCTCCTTTTTTATCTCCAAATTTAACATCAACAACTTCTTTCTCTTCAAGCATCAAGTCTGCACGTTGAGCATAATTGAGCAATTCCTTAACTAGCTCGGTAACATCTCTGCGCAAAGCATTCATTTCAAGAGGAGTAATCTTACCACTCTTTACTTTTGATTTCATAGAAACAATATCCTTCAGAGGTTTTGCAAATTTGACTTGTAATTTACCTTTAGCAATCAATTCTTTTTCTACATCTTTAATTAAAGCTTCAGCACTCTTATCTCCAAATATCTTTTTCAACAAAGAAAATACTTCATCATAAGATTTTTCTGCATCATTAACTATAAGTCTTGCTTCAAGTTTTTTTCTTATTTCTTGCAACTTTTTATCAAACACTTTAGATTCTGCAAGAAGTTCATCAACAATTTTTCCAGGAATAACCTTCAAAGTTCCATGCTCATAATCTTTGTAATATTTAATCACCTTTTCCAAAAACTTTAATTCTGAAACAGCCATTACTTTTTCAGAATCAACTAAAACTTTCTTAACATCTGCGACCATATGCTTAGGAGCAGGTGGAGCATGTCCTGCAAGCATCATTAAAGCTTGAGTAGGAGTGACAACTCCCCAATAAATGTCCTGCATCGCATCTAACATTCTTCTAGTAACAAGACTTTCATTTTGCTCTCCATATTTCATGAACTTATCGACAGCTTCTTGTGATGGTTTTACTTTACCCATTTGTAATAATAATTTCCAAGGTAAGAATGTTCCTCTATCGTACATTGGAACTCCATCTCTAATGAATGTAAACATTACCGGATTAGCATCCTTAACATTATCCCAGAAATCAGTGAGCAAATAAACTTGAACATTCAAAACATTCTTTACTCCAGAAAGAGCATTAGCTTCTTTGATATAATCCTGAATCATTCCACGCAATTTTTCTAAGAGTTGTAAACGAGGCATTCTCTTTACATCAGTATCATCAATAATTACAAAAGTATCTACATCGCTATCCTTTCCAGCAGTTCCTCTTACAAGGCTTCCTCCAACGACATAAGATGCAACATATTTTTCGAATTTGCGCAAAACTAAGGTCTTGTGAATATTCGCAAGCCTCATTGTACCTAACAAACCCTTGTCATGTAAGGGGAAGGAAGATGAAATTGCATCTATAAATTCAAATTTACTATCTAGTCCATAGTTCCACAAATCAATTTCAGTCTTGATATGTACCCAAAGTTCCTGCTTACTTTCCTTAATTAATTTCAAGACTTCTGGTTTAATCTTCTTAGGAATTTCCTTGAAGTGTTCTTCAGGAATAAGCATCATAAGATGCAATGGCTTCTTAGCAATCTCTTCAGGCAATAACCCTTCGTCTTCTTCAAACAGCTTAAATGCCTGTGCAGGAATAACGCTCAAAAAAGTAGTAAAAGGAAACTTTTTAACAAGTTTTTTCTTAAATTCCTCTAATTGTTCTTTCAACTTATCATTTTTCTTTTCATCTTCACTAGAAATTTGAGGCATCGCTCCTGGAATTTTACTAGGAGGTACATATGAAACAGAAGAAGACACAGCATCATTCAGGCCATGTTTTTTATTTTCCTGCATATCGTTATTTATGAGTAATGCTATTTAAGTATTACCAAAAGCATTAATAAACTCAAAAAATATCTGTTCAAGAGGAAAGATGCCACAAGCAGTTACACACGTCTTAGTTCCAATAATCTTACTATCCATTTTCAGACACATCTATAAGAAAAAAACAAATAAAAAATTTCCATTACAATATGTTCTAATAGGAGGTTTAGCAGGCATAATTCCGGACATAGACATCCCAATATTTTGGATTATGCATTACTTTGGATATGCGTTAGATGAAGTTCATAGAACATTTACTCATACAATTTTTGTCCCAATCTTATTCCTAATTCTATCATTAATCTCAAAACCAATAAAGAAAAAATTAGGGAGAAACAAACTTTCAATTCCAATAATTTTCATATTATTAGCCTTTGGAAGTTTAACGCACTTAATTCTTGACGCAACATTGGCAGGCTACATAATGCCTCTTTACCCCTTATCTCTGATTAAGATCGGAACAGGATTTCCATTCTCAGTCTTTCCAGACCATATAGCTATGCTTTTACTTGCAACTCTTGATGGAATTCTATTTATCTTATGGGTTTTATATTTAGAAATTAAACATAAAATATCAGATTTCATATGATTCAAGTTCAAACTCAAGAAGTAAAGGAAATAGACCCTAACTATGTCTGTGAAGCATGTGGTAAAACTCTCGAAGAACTCAAATGCAAATTAATTTGTAAAAGATGTGGTTATTTCAGATCTTGCTCAGATTTATTCTAATTCTTTATAGTCTCTTTTAGAATCAAGAACTGAATCAGAATCAACTCTTCTTGGACTATCCTTATCTGCTTCTTGAGCGGTCCTATAAGCATCAACAACCACATTATAATTCG
>CAYMJZ010000043.1:0-6796 GCA_964391445.1 Candidatus Woesearchaeota archaeon | reverse complement strand
AAGGGGGTTTTAATATGGAACAAAAAAGTGAAACAATTACAATAAGGAAAGATACTCTTTGGAAATACTCAACATTTATTTTGTTAGGTATTGTTATTCTAGGAGTTGTCTTTTATGTTCTACCTGGCAAAAGCACAACTGGTAATGTTATCCAGCAACCTGGACAGCAAGTACCTACAGGACCTGCTCAAGCGATAGAAGTTGATATTGATGGAGCTCCTGTAAAAGGAAATGCTAATGCAGAGGTTACACTTGTAGAGTTCACAGATTACGAATGTCCATTCTGCCAAAGGCACTACACTCAAACTGGTGCTGCTCTTGATGCAAGAATTAATGCTGGAGAGTTAAACATGGTTACTATGGATTACCCTCTACCATTCCACCCTCAAGCTCAGAAAGCTGCTGAAGCTGCTCACTGTGCTAGAGCTCAGGAAGGAGATTCTGCTTACTATGAAATGCATGATTTGCTTTTCACAAGCGGAGTTGCTGGAGGAGTTGCTGCTTTCAAGGAATATGCTAAACAAATGGGCTTAAACGCTAATGAGTTTGCATCATGTCTTGATAACGGAGACTTTGCTCAAGTAGTTCAAGATAATATGGATTACGGAGCAAGTATAGGAATACAGGGAACACCTGGATTCTTCGTTGGTAATGATAAAGAAGGCTACAGAGTGATAAGTGGAGCATGTCCTGCTGCTACATTCAATTATGCTATTGATGCAGTCTTGAATGGTGAAGAGTGGGGAGTTGTGAACTGTCAACCTACAGTCTAAATCTATTTTATTTTTATTTTATTTTTTGATCTTTCTTATGAAAGACTTTAATTAGGAACCAACTGGTTATGGTTATCATAAGAAACTGGGCTATAAACCATTCTGCGATGTATGGTAATCCAAATGTGAAATTTGCACAATTTTGATATACACAGTTTACGTTTTTCTCATAATCTGTTACTAATCTAGAAATTATGAACACTATGGATACTTGTATAAAACTTACAATTGGAAAAACTTTTGACTTTAGGCCTATTGAGTTCATTGCATAAATGCTTAATGGGATGTTGAATATATGTTGAAGAGCTATTATCTTTCCACTTAATGCTCCAGGAGCAAAAAAATAATCAGTTATTCCGAATAATGATTCTTTTGTAATTAACTGATGAAAGAAGTCAAGATTCCAGAAAATGTATGGTATGAATATTATTGCTATTTGGCTTGCAATCAATGAAGAGTCTTTTCTTAGAATCCCTATTCCTAAGATTATTAGACAGATATAGCTCATCCATAAAACTGGAGCTATTCCAGTATTTGCTTTGAGGATGTTATCGATAATTGCTGCTATTCCCCAAAGGAAAAGTATGGTACCTATTATGTTTACGGCTTTAACATTAGTCAATGCTCTTTTATTCATCTCTTTCTTATGTTCTTTGACTTATTATGTCTGACTATATGGAAAATACCGTACAATCCTATGAAAAACCAAATGATGTTTGTTAGAAATGAAGGATATGCTTTCAAGACTAGAGTGTTTATTCCTAACATTAAAGAGCCGATTATATTCATCCATTGATACATTTTTGATCTGCTAGTAAGATCTTTGTGAACTAAGAGAAAGTATGCTAATAATATTAGAATAGCTCCCAACCATCCTAAGATATCTATCACCCACATAATATTAATTATTTTTTAGTATTATTAAATCTAATTAAATAGACTTTTGAAATTATTTTCTATTTGTTTTTCTGCCTCTGTTAGTTTGATTCCTTTAATTTCTGCTATTTTTTTGTAGCTATATACTACATTTGCAGGTTGGTTTGGCCATTCTTTTAATGGGTGCAGATAAGGAGTATCGGTTTCACATAGTAGGTTTTCAATTGGAACTCTTTTGATTACATCTTGGAACTGTTGAGAATAATGTGAGTTTGCTGGGATGCTTAGAAACCAACCATTTTTTGCTATTCTGTCTGCTAGAGACATTTTTCCAGAGAAACAATGCATTATAACTTTTTTTGCATTCATCTCTTCTAGTAATTCTATCGTATGTAATTCTGCTTTTCTTGAGTGAATTATTACAGGTTTGTTTAGTTTTATTGCCAGTTTTACAAATTTTCTTAGATTTATCTTTTGTTTGTCTAAGGTTTTATGCAATTCTTCTTCTTTTAAGTCTAAACCAACTTCCCCTATCGCATATACTTTGTCTTTGTTTTCTTTTATGAACTCTATTTCTTCATCAATTTCTTTTTCAGATAATTTTAGAGCGTCTATTGGGTATATTCCAAGAGCTGGAAGAACCTCTTTGTGTTTTTCTGCTAATTCAAGGATTATTTGGTTTTGCTGATGGTCTGTGCCGTTTACAATCATTTTTTCCACCCCTTTTTTCTTTGCATTCTTTATTGCTTCAGTAGCAGATACTCCTTCGTCAATTAATTTGTCTAGATGGCAATGTACGTCTATGAACATGTTTTATTTTGGGGATTTAAGTATAAAAATAATCCCTTCAATAATTTTTCTAAGCATTCACAGTTTTAGTTAAGATTAAGATAGGTTTGAGATTGTCAAGACTAGATAAATTATTGAAAGAAATATTGCTGCACTAATAAAACCTAAGGCTTTGGAAATTCCGTTTAGAGCCTTTTCTAATCTTTCAAATTGGTCAGGAGTCATACTTCATTTAACCAAAACTACTATAAAAGCTTATTTACTCTGTATTATTGTAAACTTATCTCTATCATTAGGGTGTCCAAAGTTAGGGCAATTTTTACAATAAAGAAATGTATGGCCTTCCTCTATTTTAATTCCATAAGGAGCATCTTCATCGGTAAGGTTACCATTTTTATTTACTCTAAGAGTTAATTCAACCTCAACCTTTTTAGCAGTATCCACTCTTACATCAATACTATTACATTTTTGACATTTGTACTTTGCCATATTTCAATTGGATTTTTTATTCTTTTTAAACTATTGTAATATTTTCTAAATTATATTTTAAATAATTTAATCTCAAGTTCGATCCTCTTGTAAAGGATTTATCCCCTCGCCGAGAATCGAACTTGGGTAACGCGGGTTCTACATAACCACAATTTCTAACGAAACCATGCTGATTGTGTTTCATTTTATTTTCCCAAGGAAGGGAAAAATCCACACTATCCTACAGCCGCGCGCTCTACCATTGAGCTACGAGGGGTTGAAATATTCTAGAATTGTGTCTTTTAAAGGTTATTGTTTACTTTTCTTCTTTGATTGCTTTACTTCTTTCTCTTTTTTTACTTGATGATGTGAATTTCTTGAACCTATGAATACAGCACTTGCAACTACAATAGCTAGAACAAGATAGAATGAGATACTTGAATAGTATTGTTTCATTATTTCTGCAGCATTATCTTGTGTGAAGAAAAATATTATATCTAATACAAATCCTACTCCTATAAATGTCAAACCAAGTTTTAGTCCTTCCATAGGGCTTTTCTTTGCTTTAGAGAAATACCAAATACTTGCAAGGCAGGTTAATAGGACCGTTGTTGCAATTGTGATTACCCAATATATTGTTGGAATATTTTGACCTGATAGGCTGGTGTTTGCTACTATTGTTAGAATTATTCCAACAATCATTGTTGCAACGTATAGGGCTATTGAAACTAGAATTCCTCTTTTGATATTCATACATTTTTTAGTAGTTATGTATTTAAAAGCCTGTCTGTTATATTTGCATATGGCTCGTTGGTTTAGTTCAAGGCATTGGACTTGTTGGCATCCAGTTAGTTGGCACGGGTGGTTAATTACTCTTTTTTATGTTGCCTCTGTCTTGTTTATATTTTTTAAGGTTGATCTTGGCTCAGCGTCAATAAGCGAAGTTATTGTAAGAATGATTCTTCCTTTTATTTTATTAAGCATATTATTTAGAATAATTTGCAAGAAGACAAGTTAATCATGAGAGCTAATGTTTTGGATTTTGTCGAAAAACCTTGGGGAAGTTATACAGATTTTATTCGTGAGAAAAATGTAGTTGTTAAAGAACTAATTGTAAATCCAGGGCACAGATTAAGTTTGCAAACTCATAAGCTTAGAGAAGAACACTGGTTTTGTCTTTCTGGCAATGGAAAGGCTATTGTTGGTTCTTCTCAGATGGATTTAAATGTTGGAACTAAAGTTCATGTTCCTAAAAATACGATTCATAGAATTATAAATGATGGAAAAGAAATTTTAAGGATTGCTGAAATACAAATTGGTTTTTGTGATGAAAGTGACATTATTAGACATGAAGATGATTTTGGAAGAGAAGGGACTAAAACTTAAAAATTGACAATATTTCTATTTTTGTACTCTATTGTTCGACAGTTTTCAAAAGACTCGAACTACAAAAGCCCTGATGGCACAATGGCACTGCGCCGCACTCGAAATGCGGTTTCCTTACGGATTTCTCGGTTCGATTCCGAGTCAGGGCGTTCGGAATCGAAGTACTAGATAGAATTATTTTGTTTCATAGAATTCTCTTTCTATTCTTCCTAATTTTGACATAAGCCTATACTCGGCTAATTTTTTTAAGCCTGGAATTCTCAATAAACTATCATCTTCAAATAAAACTGAACCGAAGTCAATTATTGCTGGATTTCCTTGAGAACTAATTAGGAAATCTTGTTTGCTTCCTACTCTATATACTCCTCTGGCATTACATTGCATTACTAGATCTCTAAGTTTTCCAAAATAATCTGAAGGCAATTCTTCTTTTGTTAAATCTCCAAGATTTTTACCTTCTATATATCTAGTTACTATTTTATCTATTCCCTTTCTTTCTACCAATTTTTGAATTCCGTCTAAATCTTCTAATAATTCTAGTGCTCTAATCTCTCTATTTACCATTTCTTCTGCATCATACTTTAGAAATCTGAAAAACCCTTGATTTTTCCCAAGAACTGTTTTCACAACTAAGTCTCCAGTTCTTACTACCTTTACGCCTTCATCTTGTTTTAGTATTCTTTCTTCTAGGTAGACTTCCATACATTTTTTGCTTTATTTGGGTATATAAACTACTAGGTAGCATTAAATATCCTAAAAATCTAATTTATTCATGCATAAAAGAAAGAAAATTAATTTGGGGCTTTTTATTATTTTGATTGTAATCTTTTTAGGTGTTTTGATGTTTGTTTATTATAGTTTCAATGCACTTGATACTATATCTGAAGTTAAATCTGATAAAAACATTGGAAAAAGAGTTACTATTGAAGGAAAGGTAACTATGTCTTTTAAGATTTCTCAAATATCTGGTTATTTTCTAGAGGATGCAACTGATAAAATTAGAGTTTCTAGCCAAAATCTTCCTGCTGAAGGTGAGATTATTAAAGTTACGGGAATTCTAAAGAGAGATTCGATATTTGGATATTATCTTGAAGTAGGCTGAATTTTTCATTCTATTAGTTTAAATAGTCTCGATTGTTTTGCTTTATATGGCTAAACAAAAATGTTTTGATTGCAAGAAGGAATTCGAATCTACTTCTAATGCTAGATTTCCTAGAAAGTACTGTCCTAAGTGTAGCTCTAAAAAAAAGAAATTATGGGATAATCAGTGGAAAGTTAAGTTTGAAGATTTGCCTGATTAGGATTTAATAAACTATAAAAAGGGCATTTTTCTTTCTCCTTTATGATAAAGAAGTCGGTTAAGGTTACTTATTGGATTACAACCGTTCTATTTGTTTTGTTCATGCTTTTTGGAGCTATTGGAAGTTTAACCGGTTCCGAAGGAGGGGTTGCTGTTATGGAAGCTCTTGGATATCCTCTTTATTTGAATATTATTCTAGGAATTGCTAAAATTCTTGGAAGTGTTGCATTAATACAGACAAAGTGGTATGTAATAAAGGAATGGGCTTATGCCGGTTTTGCTTTTGATATAATTGGAGCTGGAATGTCTTTTGTTCTTGCAGGGATGGGTTTTGCAATGACTGTTGTTCCTTTAATAAGTCTAGCAGTTATGTTTGCTTCATACATTAGTTGGAAAAAATTGTATTAAAGTTTTTGACTTTTTTCTATAGACTCTTTTGAGACAGTGATGTATCTATATATTGATTCTGCTATTTTTCCTATTGTTAGTTCAGCGTCTCCACTTTTTATTCCCTCAGTCATTATACAATAGGCAAATCTACTTTCTTCCGAGACATACATTATCCCACAATTGTGGTAATATCTTTCTCCTTCATCATAATATGTTCCAAACTTCTGAGCTATCTTTCTATCTGAGGGAATATTTGATAATTGATGTATTGGAAAACTACTCTCTGTAAGTTTTTGTAAAATATATTCTGAATTTTCCTTTTTTAGTATTGTAGATAAGTAAAGGCTTGTGAACAAATTTACATTTGCTTCTGGAGATGTTTTGTAAGTGTTAGCTTCTTCTTCATAATAATCTAAGTATTTTGAAAATGCAAACCATTCTTCTTTGTCTATTCTTTCTAGCAATGCTTTAGCGGCAGTATTGTCTGAATTTATTAGCATTTCATCTACTGCTTTTTTTATTGTTATTTTTTGCCCTAATTTCTGAAATAGTGTTCCAGAGGATGAGTCAATAAAATCTTCTTCTATGAGTATTTCAGAATCTAATGAAATTTTTCCTTTTTCTATATCTCTAAAGGTTAATATTGCGATAGGCAATTTATTTAGGCTTGCTGGCTCAAAAAGAATTTCGTCATTTACCTCTAAGGTTGCTCCGTCTCTTAGATTTAATAAATAAACTCCTATCTTTCCTTCTTTTTTAGAGATATAATCTTTTATTCCATTTTCTAGTGGTTCAAAATTAAAAATCAATCTGC
>CAYMJZ010000042.1:0-7006 GCA_964391445.1 Candidatus Woesearchaeota archaeon | reverse complement strand
ATCTTATTAAGAGGATTATCTTGTTTGTTCTATGGAAATAAGAATTGTGGTAAAGAAAGTTCATATATTTATTTTAATGGCATTTATTTTGCTTGTTGGTTTTGCAGTTGCATGGAACACTAACAATCCCTCAGCTTTTGGACATACAAGCGGAGAAATACAGCTCCCTTCAGGCCAAACTTTATCTGCATGGTCTTCCACTGTTTGCGATTCTTCTGGAAATAATTGTCCTTCTGGGCGTGTTGTGGGTGGAGGAAATAGAGGACTATCAAACCCTCCAGGTACTGGTATTGCTTCTTGTGGTGCTTGGGGAGTTGCTACTTGTGCATCCACTTATGGAGATATAAACTGTCCTTCTGGAACTACAAAAAGATGGTCTGGAAGCGAGATGCTTTATTTCCCTGGACCTCCAGTACAGCTTCTTCCAATAACAGTTTACCTTTGTATTAAAAATTAGATTCTTATAATTTTGGGCTTTGCACAAAGTAAGCTCCTAATCTTGTGCAACCGATTTTGAAAGTTGTGCAGATAATGCTTGATTTAAGATATTGTGCAAAGCCATAATTTTGATAATCTTTATAAACGTGCGACGTTATCTCTTGCGATGAAGGGAATGATGAAACTATTATTTTTTGGATTTTTTTCCTTGTTTCTTTTTTCATTTGTAAGCGCTCAGATTACTCAATATAGTCAAGAAGATGTAATTTTTAGAATTTCATCTCCCACTAATGCGCATGGAGAGATTTATTCTCAAAGCACTCCTGGATATACAAATATTTACTACAGCGATATTTTTGGAGGAAGCACTTATGCTGGAGTAGTTAGTGTTCCTAACTTAAGAATATGTAGTGGGAGCAATAGAGTTTTAAGATTAAGTGCCGATACAAATGCTCATGCACGAGAACCTGGATTCTTAGGAACACCTTACTCGAGAGATGTTTGTTATGGGGATGTTGTTTGTCAGGCTGTTGCTGGTAATGCTAATTGTCCTGCGAGTTATAATGAGGTTGTTTCATTGTCTGCAAATGATAATGCTCACATTGAAAATGCTAATGCCAATCAATATAATGGTGCTGGAAACGCGAAAATATGTTGTAAGATGACTAGTAGCCCTCAATTACTTGATGCAAGATGGCTTTATTATGATGGAACAGTAATTCCAAATTTAGCCAGCGTTTGCAGAAATAATGTAATAATTGCAAGAGTAAGAACTGCCAATATTGCAGATGGGCAAATAATTGGATTCTTGTTTTCAGATGATGATTCTTTGAGTCCAGATCCTATTGTTTATCTTGAGGCAACTGTTCAAAATAATGAAGCTAGGATTGAGTTGAATTTCAGCGATCCAGGAGTTCAGGCAGTAATTCAAAGTGAACTTGGAGGATCTGAAGGACAAAACCTTGAACTTTATTTTGATGCTGGAAACGTTGCAATAACTCCTGCAATAGTAACTTCTTTCCAGGTGATATATCAGAATGATTCAAACTTATGTTCATTTAACCCTCCTACTTCTACAATTGAAGCTCCAAAACATAGAGGAGTTTATTTTGTTAATACAAATGTTACATTTGCTTCTGCATGCTCTAGTCAAATTGGACCTGTCCAAACTGAATGGATAATAACTCCTCAAAATGGGCAACCATTTACTAGAACTGAAGCTACTTTTATGCACCAATTTACTTCTTCAGGACAAGTAAATTTTGAATTGAAGTGTACAGATTCTGAAGGAAGATTTGATACTAATGAGAGTCAAATTCTTGTTGTTGCTAGCCCTTATGTTCTTGCGTATATTAATGAACCTGCATTAAATGAGATGACTTATAGAACGCCTCCTAGTTCTGGACCTTATTTCCCTACAGAGATTTCATTTAGCGCTTCCGATAGTTTTGCTGTAAACTCCATTAGTGCTTGTAGTATTGAATGTATTGGAGGAAACTGTCCTGCTCAAACAGAAAACTCTCCTGCTTCTTGTGGTGCTTCTGGAGGCCCTATAAATATTATTCAGACTACTAATAGCTATAATACTCTGTTCTTCAACTGGACATTCTTTGATCAAGATTGGAGTAATAACTGGTCTTCATTTGAAACTGGAAATGGGATATATTCCGGAAATGTGCAGTATGATGATATGTCTAACACTTTAGATGATAAGAAAATTAGAGTTAGTGTTAAACACACTACTGGAGCAAGTGCTGAGTTTGAAAGAGAATTCACCCTTGGAAGATGTTTGAATAACGGAAATACATATTATGCTTCTAGAACTGAATTTTATTCTACTAGTCAGAACAATAGTGCTTGTAAAGGAGGAGATGGACAAGCTTTAACTGCCGATGATTGTTGTGCAGCAGGACTTCAGTGTCTTCCTGATGAAGATGATCCTACCAATCCTGCTAGGTACTCCTGTCAAATACCTCCTGGAGGACCAATTGTTGAATGTAATGATTTTACGACACAAATTGCTTGTAATGGAAATACAAATCCTGCAATACCTTTGGCTTCATACGGAGGAAATCCTCCTGCTTGTACTGAATTGAGATGTCAATGGAGCACTACATCCAATAGTTGTGGATTGAATGTTACAACATATAATCAATCTTCAACTACGGGAGTTTGTAGCTCAGGACCTGGAGCGATTGTTCTGAGTTCTTGTTCTTACACTACAACTGTAAGTGCTTGTGCTAATGGTAGAAAAACTATTACATACAATACCATCTCTGGAGGAGCTACATGCGATAAACCTTCTGTTACAGTTCCTTGTGGAAGTTTAAGTTTTGAACTTAGCTTCTTTACATTGAGAGAATTCTTAATTGCAATGCTTTTGATAGGGACAATATATTTGGTATTAAACTTTAGAAAGGAAATAAAGTATGAGAATAAGAAATAGTTCTTTGTATATTTCTATTGTTTTATTTTTGGTTGTGGGAATGACAATAGCATTTGCTAGCGTAAATCATTTACATAATACTGTTTTTACAAATTATACTGACGGGGAAAAAATAAGAGGAAATATTAATTTAAGACTGAGTAATGAGCCCGGAGATGTTAGAGTATCAAGTAACTTCCCAGGAGAATTAACTCTTTTAGAATTTATAGAAAATCAATCTGGTTTAATTGAAGGATCTGATTATAACTGTTCTACTAATGATTGCTTGAACGATTTTTCATCTTCTGGGGTTGTTGAACAGATACAAATAGTAGGAGATGAGATAAAATATGCAGGTTTTAGGATACAAGGATCTGGAGTTGAAGTTACAGATTCTGAAATTAAGATAAATTCTAACGCTCCATCTAGTTGTACTCCAAATCTTTATGTTGATCTGCTTTCTGATGGACAGGATATTCTTACTACTAATCAACCTAGCGGGGAAAGTTGTGGAATAAAACATACTGGATGTTATAATCAAGCAAATACTCTTTTTGCAAACATTGTGACTGGAAAAGAGTATTGTGAGAGAATAACAATACCTCAAGCTCCTGGATTCGTAATCGGAGCCGAAATAAAACAAGGAAGCGGGGTTTCTAATTTGACTATGAGATTATATGATGGAGATACGACAGACCTTCTTGGATCATGCAAACTTCCACAGAACACTCAGCAAACTCAGGAATTAGTATGTGAAGTTAATTATTCTTCTTATGAGGCTAGAGAGTATTATGTATGTGTTTCAACAAGTCTTAATAATGGATATCAAATAGGTCAGGAAACTGCTTCACCTACATGTGGAACTGCTCAAGGGTTTAACTCGTTAAATAGCGATTTTGATATATTTGCTGAAACTTTGAAATATGCACCTGCCCCTATAGTTACAATAAATTCCAGCGCTTACAAAAAAGCATTTAATTTGAATCTTACTGAAGTAATTGACCAATATGTACAAAATGTTTATGATGGAAACTGTCAGAACGATTGTTTTGTTCCAATGAAAATATTTGGAGGAAGCCAAATAGTAATACTTAGCAACCCCCTTCTAAGATATGAAAGTTTTGGAGCCTCACTTGCACCAATACAGGAAGTTCATGAATTAGATTATGAGTCTACAAGAATAACTTCCAATAACCTAACATTGGACGTTTCAAAAGCAGATTTCTATATACCTATTGCTAGTAATGAGAATAGTTTTAAGTTTTATATTGATGGAAGTAATTTGCTTACAAAACAAATAACTATAAAGAAAAGTTTTGCTTTTGACATAAATCCTAAATCTGTTGCTTTCGGACAAAATGCCTTATTTAATGCTACTTCGACTACAAAGATAGTTAGGACAATATGGAACTTTGGAGATGGAACTCCTGTCCAAAATATTAATGGCACTTCTGTTCTACACGCTTTTACTGGGAATAAAACATCTTATAATGTGAATGTTACTGCAATAAGCAATACCACTCAGGCAATTAGGCAGTTTACTGTTTTTGTTGGAAATCCGAAAGATGTTGCTAATTCTACAATTGTCGAATACAGAAGAAGAATAACAAACATTACAAGTCAGATAAATTCTCTTCCGTCGTGGATAGTTCCTAAAGTGCAGTCAATTGTTGAATTAAATAATATGACTTCGAGACTTAATTTAATAGAAATAGAATTTAGAAATGCAAGTTTTGAAGAAGAATATCAGCAAGTAATGCTTGATTTGCTCGAGTTGGATGTTCCTGCTTTTGTTTCCTCAACTAATTCCGGAGACAATTTGCCTCTAAGTGTAGGATATGAAAATATAAACCCTAGTTATATTGAACAAATAGAAAATAAAGACTTGCAAAATAATGGGTTAAGTGAGCAGATAGTTGCTTGGATGAATGATAATTTTAATCCAGAAATATCTTTTAAAAAAATACAGAAAATAGGAAATAATGGTGCTGAGGAAGTTGGAACTTTATTTACAATAAAAACAAACCCTCTAGGAGTTGTTGAAACAGATTCTTACTTAATTTTTGGGCAAGATATTGAAAGTACTGGAGTATACAAGACTAATTACAATCCTTTGTCAGTCACTTCTGGAGTAGATTATATTTTACTTGATACTTCTGTTTCTCAGACATTTGAATTTTTTGTTTCTGGAGATGTAGATGCTGAAACTCTTGGAGCATACATTGCTCCTTCACTTGAGGTTCTTGAAAATATCGAAGCTCCTGAAGGAGAATGTGTAATTGATAATGTATGCTCTACTGGGGAAACTGCTGATTCGTGTCCCGAAGATTGTTCTAAAAAATGGTTTAAATTTACCTTGATAGGATGGATATTTGCAATAATTGGAGGAATAATAGGTTACATAATCTTACAAGAGTGGTATAAGAGAAATTATCAAAGAAGTCTATTCCCTAACTCTAATGATTTGTTTAATCTAGTAAACTTCATATATAATGCTAGAAGAGGAGGATTTTCGGACCAAGACATTAAATCTAAACTTAAAACGCAGAAGTGGTCTGCTGAAAGAATAAGATTTGCATTCAGAAAAATAGAAGGAAAGAGGGTTGGAATGTTTGAAATACCAATATTTACTCACAGAGAACATAAGGAAATAGTCAAACAGATAGAGAATAGGCAAAAAGCACCTGTTGACGCAAGATTTATTAAAAGACCATATTAATAATGACTATGAAAAAAATTGATATTTTTAGCAGTTTAATTTCTACTAGCTCGCCTACACTCGCGTCATGGAGAGGAAATTAAACATGTTAAGACTATTATCTAAATTATTTGGAGTTTTCAAGAAGAGAGACAACCTTAAAATAGGATTTTATGGCCCTCCTAATGCTGGAAAGACCAGCTTGGCCAACCTATTGTGTAAGGATTGGACTGGTGAAGAGCTTGGTTCTGTAAGTGAGGTACCTCATGAGACTAGACATGTGCAGTTTAAAGAGAAAGTAGAAATTGAACATAAAGGAAAGAAGATGGTGTTGAAAATAGTAGATACTCCTGGAATTGCTACTAAGATCGATTATGAAGATTTCTTGGGTTTTGGAATTGCTAAACAAGAAGCAAAGAAAAGAGCTAAGGAAGCAACTCAGGGAATAATTGAAGCTATTAAATGGTTAGATGATATGGATGCTGTTGTAATTGTTTTAGACTCTGCTGAAAATCCTTACTCTCAAGTTAATCTTACTATAATCGGAAATTTATTGGCTAGAAAAATCCCGGTTCTTGTTGTGGCTAATAAAATAGATCTACGTAAGGCCAATGTTAAAAAAATAGAAGCTGCATTCCCAGAATATCCTGTTGTTGGAATATCTGCAAAGAAAGCTATGAATATGAATGATTTTTACGACGCTCTCTTCAAACTTACGAAGAAAGCCTGAGGTAAATTTAAATAAAAAAAAGATTAATATGAATGTGAAAAAAAATAGCAAGCTAAAAGGATTGAGTATACACATTATGCCTTATTCTGAAATTCGCGAGTTAACTATAACTGAAAGAGTCAAAAAAATACTCAATTTAATCCTGGGAAATAGGGTGGTGATTTTACAGGGTAGATTGAGGCCAGAAGAAGAAATAAGATTGATTGAGGATACGATGGCTATGGTAGACCATATTAAGTCTTTCAAAGGAATAGAACTAGCAGTCGTAGATGCAAATAAAGAAGATAGCTTCTTCCTTAGAATGAGAAGAGGGATAGCGAGAGGTTTAACTGGAGAGAGTAGTTCTTTGACAGTTATAGGTCCTGCAAATGTCGTTAAAGAGATAAAAAAAGACCCTTCTAAAATAGAAGTATTCTTTTAGCACTATATTTATTAATATTGGAAATTAGAATTTTTTATGCCAAATCAGTGTATTCATTGTTCTGAAATTTACCCAGATGGAGCAAGACAGACATTAGAGGGGTGCACTAAATGTGGAAGCAGGTTCTTCTTCTTTATGAGCAATGAAAAGTATAATAAAATATTATCTGCTAGATCATCAAGAGAACAAGTAAAATTAGAAGAAAATACTCCTATTTCTCAACAGGGATCTCAACAAAATGATGCTTTATCTATATTAGACGAATTGACATCTGATGATAAAAAAAATATTGAG
>CAYMJZ010000041.1:0-7215 GCA_964391445.1 Candidatus Woesearchaeota archaeon | reverse complement strand
GAACAAAAAGAAAAAGAAGTAGAATCCCTCAAAAAATTAGTTTCTGAAAGGGAAAATTTCAAGAAAGAAATTGAAAAATTATCTTTAGTTTTGAGAAGTAAGCAGGAACAGGTAAATCGTTTTAAAAAAGATCTTAAAGAAATTGAAGACCTAATTTCTTCGTCAAAATCTGTTTCAACACTTCTTGACCCTAAGAAGATTTTTGAAGAAATGGAAAAAACAAATCATAAAATATCTTCTTTGGAAAAGGAATTACTTTATTTTAATTCAAATAAGAACTCTCTTGAGTTTCAAATACAGAATGAATTGGTTAAAAAAGCAAAAGTCTTTGACTTAAATCATTGCCCAACTTGTCTCCAAGATGTTCCAGACTCGCATAAACATAATATCGTAAATGACGTCGAAACAAAAATAATTAAACTGAATAAAGATAAGTTAGTTCTATTAGATCAAATTAAAAAGATAAGCGATGAATTGCAAAATCAGAAAAGCCTGTTAAAAAATCTTGAAAATGACAAGGTAGCTATTCAAGTTAATAATGCCAAACAAGAAAACTTAAGCAAGCATATTGTTAAAAAACAAGAATTGGATAAACTAAAAGAATCATTTGAAAAAGATATTATCTTTCTTGAAGAACAGATAGAATTACAGAAGAATAATTCTCTAGAATATTCTAAGTATGAAAATCTTCTGAAAATGAAGAAAGATGAATTATCTGTTCTATTTAATGATGAAAAAAGAAAAGAGATAGAATTTGCAGAAATAAAGAAGGAGATTGAATTAACTGGCAAGGAAATTGCAAGATATAATTTAGAAATAGAAAAAGGACAGGAATCGAGACGCAAACTAATAACTATTCTTGAAATAGAAGGCTGGCTTTCAAATAATTTCATTAATTTAGCAAAATTTACTGAAAAAAATATTCTTGTCGCCCTAAGAAAGGAATTCACTAAAATATTCAATAAATGGTTTTCAATGCTTACAACAGATGCATTTGAAGTTTATCTTGATGAGAACTTTTCTCCAGTAATAGTGCATAACGAGTTTGAGTTAGATTATGAATATCTATCAGGAGGAGAAAGGACTGCTGTAGCTCTAGCATATAGACTTGCATTAAATCAGTTAATCAATTCAGTCTTAAGTAAAATTAATACTGGAAATCTTGTAATCTTAGACGAACCAACAGAAGGTTTCTCAGAACAACAGCTTGATAAAATGAGGGATATGTTGCGCGAGTTAAATGTAAAACAGCTTCTCATTGTAAGCCATGAAACAAAGCTCGAGGGTTTTGTAGATCATGTCATGCGCTTCAAGAAAACAAATGGGGTTTCAGAGGTTGTGAGCGCCACAGAAATACATTAATTTTTTACAGAAAAATTTAAATACTAACCATTTACAATAATCTAAGAGGTATTTTTTATTCTAATGAATGAAGACATTTCAAAACACGTTCTAAAGACAGGAACTTTAACAATAGGAATCGTTTGCAAGGATGCAATAGTCGTAGCTGCAGATAGAAGGCAATCGTACGGTGCTCAAGGCGGAGGAGTTTCGTACCTTGCAGGCGCAGCAAAAAAAATCTTAGAAGTTACTGACAGAATGATTGCTACAACCGCAGGAACAGCATCTGACACAAGAAAGGTTCTTGAAATTCTTAGAGCTGAGTTTAAACTTAAAGAGTTAAGAACTAAAGAAAAGATAACTCTTCCGGAGGCAGCCAATTTCCTTGCAAATATGGTCTATGGAAACATTAGAACACCTTCTATGATACCAAGTATAACCCACTTTATTTTATCTGGCTATGACGATAAGGGATTGTACTTATATGATATCTCACCAGATGGATATATACAGGATTCAGACACCTATGTTGCAACAGGTAGCGGAATAGCACAAGCACACCCTATTTTAGATATGGAATATAAAAAAAATATGTCCGTAGATGATGCAATATCAATGGTTACTAAATGTATCAAGGCTGCAACCGCCAGAGAACCTAGTGTAGGAGCAGGAATGGACATATATGTAGTAAAGAAAGGCGAAATTAAACAAGTGGCAGACAAAGAAGCAATAGTAAGTTTCGAAAATTCAAAGTAATATTCTAATAATTAAACATGAGCGAAATATTGAAAGCAATAAAAGAAGAATTACCTAAAGGTGTAGTTAGCGAGGCAATCTTTGAAGGAGCTAATATTGTTTTATATACAACAGACAAAGAATTTTTCAGAAATTCTGATGAAAAAATAAGAGATGTAGTAAAAATAGTAAAAAAAAGAATAGAATTAAGAGCAGACCCAAGCATGTTAGCCCCTCAAGGAGATACTGAAAAAACAATTAGAGAGTTAGTTCCATCAGAAGCAGAAATAGAATCTATAATATTCGATGTTCAAAGGTCAATTGTAATAGTAGAAGCAAAGAAACCAGGAGTCGTAATAGGCAAGAATGGTTTAATTCTGAAACAGATAAAGGATTCAACAATGTGGACAATCCAAACTCAGAGGAGTCCTGCTATTCATTCAAAAATAACTGAAAAGATTAGAGATGTTCTGTACGCAAATAACTCTTACAGAAAAAAATTCCTTAATGAGATAGGAAAAAAGATTTACGAAAACTGGAACCCTGAGAAGATGGACATGTGGGTCAGACTTACTTATCTTGGAAGTGGAAGGCAAGTAGGTCGTTCATGTCTATTGTTACAAACTCCTAAATCAAAAATAATATTTGACTGCGGAATAAACCCTGGAATTGTAGAAGGTCCAGATAGATTCCCTTATCTTAACATTTCAGAAGTAGGAGACCTAGCAAGTATTGATGCAATAGTTTTATCCCACGCCCACTTAGACCACTCAGGTTTAATCCCTTACTTATACAAGATGGGTTATCGTGGTCCTGTATATATGACTCCTCCGACAAGAGACTTAGCTGCACTTCTAGCTCTTGATTTAGTAGGAGTAACTTACAAACAAGCTGAAGCCCCAATATACAGGCCAGACGATGTAAAAGAAATGGTTCGTCATTCTATATGTCTTAATTTCGGAGAAGTTTTTGATATAACTCCAGATATTAGAATAACCTTTTACAACGCAGGTCACGTTCTTGGTTCTGCAGTAACTCATGTAAATATCGGAAATGGTTTACATAATTTTGTTTACACTGGAGACTCAAACTACAGAAAAACAAGACTTCTAGATCCTGCAGTAAATTTCTATCCAAGAGTTGAATCAGTAATGGTAGAATCAACATACGGAAGCAAGGATCAGATTCAACCGCCTTTAGCAGAAGTAGAAGAAAAATTTATCTCTTTAGTTAAAGAAACAATAAACAGAGGTGGTAAAATACTTCTTCCTGAATTAGGGTTAGGTCACGCTCAAGAAACTCTTTTGAGAGTTGAAGATTGTATTAGAACAGGCAAACTACCAGAAATTCCAGTATATTTAGATGGTATGTTGTGGGATATAACTGCAATTCATACTGCATATCCTGAATTTTTAGGAAGTAATGTTAGAAATAAAATATTCAACGATGAAAATCCTTTTACATCTCCTTTATTCAAAAGAGTAGGCTCGCCAACAGAAAGAAAAGAAGTTGTTGAAGGAGGTCCATGTATAGTCATCGCAACTTCTGGCATGCTTGCAGGAGGAGCATCAGTAGAATACTTTAAAGAATTTGCAGAAAATGAAAAAAACCTTATTATCTTTGGTTGTTACCAAGCTCCAGGTTCATTAGGAAGAACAGTACAAGAAGGAAGTAAAGTCGTTAAGATTGATGAGCAATTCGGAGGAGAAACAGTTAATGTAAATATGCAAGTAGAAACCATGTCTGGATTGTCAGCTCACTCTGGTAGAGGAGAATTAATGCAATTCGTTGGAAGAATGAATCCTAAACCTAAGAAAGTAATTATCTCTCATGGAGAACAGTCTAGATGTTTAGATTTCGCATCAAGTGTTTACAGACAGTATGGAATAGAAACAGTTGTTCCTAGAAATCTAGAAACAATAAGGTTAAAATAAGTTTAAAAACACAACTTTTTGTCTTTTTTTATGATAACTAGAGAATTAGCATTACAATTACTTAACGAAGGATATAAAGAAGGTCCGCCAGCAATGGTTCACGGAACCTCAATTGAAGCAGTAGCTATGATGTTTGATAAAGGTAAGCTTCCCTCTTCAAGAGTTAGGGGAGGGTCAGACCACACGTCAAATAACGGGTGGCTTTATTTTAGACCGAGAAAAAAATCATTTGCAGATCATAAACTTCAAAAAGGAATATCTTTAGATTTAGATGGAAATATACTTGAAGACAGCGTAGCTACATATGGTGCTTTTGCACAAGGTCAAGCCTATTTAAATGAAATGCTTGGAGCAGGAAGTTTACTAAGTGTAGGAGATATTCAAACTCTTTATTGTCTTGATGAAAAGGCTGTAAATAAAAAAGTACTTGACGAAATAAGAAAAGTAAGAGAGATAGGTCACAGAAGAATTCTAAATGAACTTTCTCTAAGAAAAGGAGTCTGTCTAGGTATAAAACCTTCAGCACTTTCAGATCTTGTTTTAGAGCATGGTCAGGATGATCCAGGTTTGGAAGTTATGGCTTACCTACCAGATGGTTTAGACATAAAATATGTTCAATATATATTCCCATTTGGAGAAACTGAAGAAAGAAAATTAGATCTCTTGGCAAGGTCTTGTAATTAATTTAAGATAATTTAAATACATCTAAATCAAACTTATCTCTAAGAGGAAAATGAAACACACAATAAAAGTTACAGCTGTTCTTATATCCTTATTTTTCTTGGCACAGTTAATAGGAATTTATGTAGCTAATGCTTACCTCCCGGAAATAGTTCAAGTTGTAAATCAATCAACTGGAGAAGTAACAAATGAAACTGTTTACAATTTGCCTTATGGTCTTGATCCTCCAACCGACATAAAACCTCAAGAATCAATAATATCTATAGTAATTGCTTTAATCATTGCAGTAACTCTTATGCTTTTCTTAATGAAAATGAAAGCCGAAACTTTTTTGAGAGGATGGTTCACAATAGTAGTTATTCTTGGTCTATCAATAGCAATAAATGCCTTTTTGATGCCTTTTCCAAAAGCAGCCTTAATTTCAGTAATACTTGCAATCCCTCTAGGAATATTGAAAATATTTCATAGGAATATGTTTGTCCACAATGCAACAGAGCTTCTAATATATCCTGGAATTGCAACAGTCTTCATACCTATACTCAGTGTCTGGTCAGTAGCTGTTTTACTTGTGATAATATCTCTTTACGATATGTATGCAGTTTGGCATGCTGGATTCATGCAAAAAATGGCTAAATTCCAGATTCAAAAATTAAAATTATTTTCAGGTTTCTTTGTTCCATACATGAGAAAAGAAGACAAAACTCTAATCAAATCAATTAAAGGCAGTTCTAAGAGCATGAAAGAAAAAAATAGTAAGTTGAGTAAAGTAAAAGTCAATCTAGCAATTCTAGGTGGAGGAGACGTAGTATTTCCTATAATTTTAGCAGGAGTAGTTCTTAGAACTCTAGGCTTATGGGAAGCTGTAACAATTTCAGTAGGAGCTACTTTAGCTTTAGCATACTTATTCTACAAATCAGAGAAAGGTAAATTCTATCCAGCAATGCCTTTCATATCGATAGGTTGTTTCATAGCTTTGGCAATCATCTATTTATTATAACCCCTTCATAGTTACAACATTAGAAACCTTTAAATACCCATTATTTTTTGCTCCTTTATGATAATAAAACAAGAAATAATCAATAAAGTAAAAGAACACTTCGACCTTAATATTTACGAAACTAAAGTATGGTTAGCTTTGCTTTCTAAAGGAATAGTTACAGCAGGAGAAACAGCAGAAATATCTGGAGTTCCAAGATCAAGAACTTACGATGTTCTAGAATCATTAACAAAGAGAGGATTCGCAATAGTTAAAGTAGGAAAACCTGTAAAATACATTGCAGTAGAACCTAAAACAGTTCTAGAAAGAATGCAAACAAACACATTAAATAAAGCCCAAGAGAAAGTAGCTACACTTTCAAATCTAAAAGGAACATCAGAATATGAGGAATTAGTTCAATTACACAAGGAAGGAATATCTCCAGTTAAATTAGAAGAATTGTCTGGACACATAAAGGGAAGATCAAACTTACTCTCTAAGTTAAAAGAAATGATTGACTCAGCTGAAAAAGAAATAATAATTCATACCACAGCAGAAGATTTTGAAGACAAATCAAGAGTATTGCTATCTGTCTTAAGCAAATTAAGCAAAGATATCAAATTAAGAATATCCTTATCAGGAGACCAATACAAAATTAAGAGAATTGCCTCAAGGAATGACTTAAAAATAAAAGAATCAAATCAAATAGGTAAATATTTTATAATTGATAAAAAAGAAATGCTTTTGATGATTCACCCAGAAAATATGCAAGAAGAAGTAGGAGTATGGATAAACTCTCCTTATTTCGCAAATTCATTATCTGCAATGTTAGATAGACAATAAAATGGAATTTGCAAAAACAGGAGTTTTTGAAAGAGTTAGGCAGAGAGATTATCTTTCTTTAATAAGCAATTTGAACAAAGTTAAACAATTAGTGCCTGACAATGAGGCACATGAGTTATCAAGGGCATCTAATGTGTTATATTATGTTTCAAGAGAGGGTAATGTCAGGTTGGGATTAGGAAGAAGCTCTAAAGATGATAGGCTTTTTTACTGGGTGTTCGGACCAGAAGAAAGTTCAGTCTTAAGAATTTCTGATTTTATAGCTTCACATATAAATACAGATCCAAGAAGAAATTAAACCACTCTAAAATCAGTTATATGCATCTGCTTCATTAAGTTACTATTTCCGGACTTCCATGAATCTAAGAATTCTTTCAAATTGAATTTTATTTCAATTTTGGCATGGATATATTTTCCTTTTACAAATGTATTAGCATGTTTATTCTTGAAACTTAAAACTGCTTTATTCATATGCATTGGAGGCCCAATTCTTACAAGCTCTTTTTTAGGTTTAGCAATTATATAACCCTCTCCAGTATTTCCTCCAGAATATCTAAAATAATTATCTTTCAAAATAAATTCTTTTTTTATTTCTGTTGAGATTAAATCAAAAAACTTCTTCAATTTAGTTCCAGCAATATCTCCTGCTTGTTTATCAGTAGCTAAATGTAACGAAACAAAATTATTTTTATTTTTATTTTTTAT
>CAYMJZ010000040.1:0-7412 GCA_964391445.1 Candidatus Woesearchaeota archaeon | reverse complement strand
AAGAAGCTTATGGTTCTCAAAAAGTGAAAACAAGGACGGAAGAGCTCAAATAATATTGATAATAATTGGAATAGCCCTATCAATCTTAGCCCCTATTTTAGCAAATTTAGTTTCTTTAGCAATATCAAGAAAAAGAGAATATGCTGCTGACGCAACAGGAGTTAAACTAACAAGATACCCTCCAGGTCTTGCATCAGCACTAAAAAAAATAAAGAATGAACACGTGTCAAGCGAAGACAAACACAGATTTCCTAAAGCAGTAGCTCCCTTATTTATAGGAGACCCTTACAAAAAGAAATTTACTTCTCTCTTTTCAACACACCCTCCTATCGACGATAGAATTGCAAAATTGGAAAGAATGTAAAAGTTCTCTTTAATATATACTATAAAAACATAGAAAAGATTATAAACTAAATATCTTAAAAACTAGTATGAATAGACAAACAGTTAGTCTACACATAACAAATACTAGCTGTAAGCCTATTAAGATTAAGTTTTGCACATTTAATTAGTGCCTCTTAATTCTTCTAAATTCTTATCCCAAAATGAGCGACACTATTAACAATCCAAATGAAATTCAGAATAACTTGAATAGACAGAGCTGTGTAAGAGTTCTACGCAAGTCTAAACTTCCAGTCATACTCAAAGCAGAGGCTGAAAAATTCATTGAAAGAAATGTATTACAAGACTGCGGTAGAGTTCCACCAAACTGTCTTAAAGCATTCATGATAAGAACGGCTCAAAAAATGGGCTTGCAAAGAATAATCCCTTATGTAAAAAATATGTTCAAATCAACTATAGGGTACGACGGATACTATTTAGATAGTGGAAAGTTGTTCAGAGTCGATCTGTCTGACGACTTCAGAAATTTTGCTTAAATCTGTTAGTAAATAGTCCGGTTTTTTTGCAACTATTGCCTTTCTTGAAGACCACGAGCTCTTGTTAGAAATTACTATACTATAAACTCCAGCAGCTCTTGCAACATCAACATCAATGTCCTTATCTCCTACATAAATCACCTCATTTCTAGAAAACCCATACTTTCTTCTTACTTTATCTATCATCCATGCCTTGTTGTGAGGAGAGAACTTGTCTGCTCCATAAATTTTATCAAAAAAATTCGCACTAAGAAAATTCAATGCCTTTTCAACAAAAAAAGTAACATTATTGGTTAAAATGATTTTTTTAACTCTAATATTTTTAATAGACATTAAATTTTTACAAGGTTTTATCTTATGATATTCTTTAGAAAAGTCATCATGTATTCCTGCACAAACACTTCTGACAAGATCTGCAGGCAAACCTGCAAGAGTTAAATAATGTTCCAAAGGAGTATTTCCGAAGAATCTAACTAAATCCTTTGTCAGAGAAATCTCAAAGGTCAAGAGATGTTTTTTTATGATCCGAAGCATCAGCTCTCTGGTATCTGCAAGAGTACCATCAAAATCAAAAATAATCAGTTTTACTCCAGGTTCATCTCTATCAGAAATAATTCTTCTAAAAAGGTAAGTCATCTTTACTTGTTCCTATCGGAGAATCTCTTAATAAAATCTTTACTAGGAGAGTAATCTATAACCCTTGTTACTTCCCATACACCTTGATATGAAGACTTTTCAGCCTTGAGGGTGCTTATAAGCTTCCTTCTTATAGAATCGGAAACAAAAAGTTTAGTGTTCGACGCGTTTGCAAGCCTCTTAGCATAACTAATTAAATTTCCAGTGCTCGTGAAGTGGAATTTTCCTCCCTCTATTTCGCTTATTATTTCTCCATCGCTAACTCCTATTCCAAAGTTGAATCTCTCAGCGCTCATACTCATTAATTCAAGGAATAATGCCTGCATACGTCTAGCGACATTAACCGCATTTCCTTCATTATCTTGATTTCTAGTTAATCTAGGAGAGAACAAAATTATCTTATAATCTCCATCAAGGTATATTTTAGCACCAGTTTCATGTGCAATTGATAGTGCTCTATTTGTAGTTTCAGAAACTGCAGGAGAGTTTGATGAAACATATAATGCGATGGCTGCAGCTCTCTCTCTTATTCCTTGCCCTTCAGAACCAAATAGATTTGCAGGAGTTACTTTAGGAGTAGAAGATTGAACACTAGGAGTAGTCACAACATTAGGTTTGTTAAACCAAGACATATCAAACTTCTTCGTCTCTGTAGAATCAACACTACTCTTGCTATTAGGTGTAAATTCGACCTTGCTTGGTTTAAACACGTTCTGAGGTTGAGAAACAGAAAGACTCTGAGGCATAGATGGAGCCTTAGGCATTCTCTGCATTCTCATTTTTACTTGTACTAGAACAATTACCAAAATAAGAAGAGCAACTCCAAGCCACCAAATTAAAGGATTCGTAAAAGTATAAATTACATCTTCTTTAAAGTCGGTAACCTTAACAGCATTTCCTGTCAAGAAAGCACTTCCAAGAGTTTTCTGTTCTCCTGCTTCATCAGATATAGAAATAGAATAATCTCCGTCAGGAGCCCTTAGAGTAAATTTCTGAGTTTCTCCAGGACCAAGATTAACTTGCTTAATCTCAACAAAAGAACCAATAGTTATCTCTAAAGGTCCAGAATAAGGAGCATTTCCTATGTTTGTAACAATTAGAGTATTATTGATCAAGCTAGTCTGCAAGGTATTAACCTCCGATAAATAGAATAGTTTTCTGCTCTTTATTCCATCAACATCTGTTTCAATGCTCCAATATCCAGGAACATCACTAAGTAAAAAGCTTATTTTTTGATCTTCCCCTGATTTTACTACCTTCTTTATGAATGGAACCCCTTTAGGCTGGTTAATTATTAAAGTTACATCTTTAAGCATAGAATCTCCTGCCTGATCAATTGCATCAACTCTAAATGTAAAGTCAGATTCAGGCTGAGCTGTTTCTTCATTCAGTTGTATATTTACTTGTTTTAAAATCTGGCTAATAGTAAATTTTCCAGAACTAGATCCAAAATTTATCTTCTTAGAGTTGTGATCTGTGTTATGAACTTCGACGCTATAATTATGTTCTCCAGATTTAACATTTGAAGGTAGTTCAAGACTTAAGTTAAACAATCCTCCTACAATAACTGTAGATTTATACAAGTTCAAAGCAGGAATAAATAGTTCAGCAAAACCCTCGACAGGAACTCCGCTTTTAGTAACAGCATTACCTGAAACAAAAAACGCATTTCCCGGACTAAGATTTTCAAATTCTAATTCTGTGTTTACATTTATCATCTTAGAAAGTGTAAATGTATTGCTATTGACTCCTTCACTTCCAAAATTTGCTCTCAAGAAACAAGGAACTGTAACATTATCTAATAGTGGATTCAACAATTCCGTAGCAACGACGACAGATTTTTCAACTCCTGCTTGTGCCTGAACAAAACTATTGTAGATGTTATAGGAAATATCTGTTCCGCATTTCAAATCAACAGTATAATGTGAGCTAGTTGTTATCAAAGAAACTATCTTTGTATCAACATCTATTTGATCTCCATAATTATAAACTGTTTTTAAAGGTTCAATAAAAATGCTCGACGAAACTAACGGAGTTGCAAAGAATACAAATGCAAGCAAAACTATCATCACCTTCAATCTCATAGTAATATCAGTTTGGTTTGATATATAAATATTATCTAAAATGATCTTTAAGATATACTAGTTCTCTAGGTTTCAGAGAATTAAAAAATCCTGGCATTTTTTTGAGAGCTATTCTAGGTCTTGTCTTTGATTTGAACTTGTCTGCAAGAAACGGTCCCCCTGGAGATTGAGTATCTATCAAAATAGCCATGTGAGTATAATCAACTTCTTCTTTAAGAGCAGCATTTCTATTGCTAGCGGAAGTAAATGCATAATTAAATCCTACAAGCATTCCAGGTAATGCGATGCCTTGCCTAACCATTTCCTCAAGTTCTTGAGATGAACTAATAGGAATAGTTTCAATACCTTGATGAGATCTTATCTTCCAAGCATTGTCTCTAGGATAATCCAATCCGAACAAGTCCTTTGCAGCAAGCCTGACGTATCTAGCGCAGTATGATGTAGGAACTTGTTCATCTGAATAGACAGGCCCCCTTATTACTTCTCTTGAAGGTACGATTAAGCTCATATAATTCTGACCTTGAATCCCTTTTTAAATGTTTGTATAATTGTCATATGCAAGTAGTAACAACACCAAGGAGCATCTTTTATATATTATCCAATTTTATTGAAAGCATGAGAATACTTACATTACACTGCGATTACATTAAATTCAAAGCCTTAAAAAAAGCAGTAAAAGACATAGAAGACACAACAGATAAAGAAGGAGAAGTGAAAGAATGTCTAGTCGTCTTAACCTCGATAGAACAAGGAGACAATGAACAAACAATTAAACAATTAATAGAAGCAATAGAAAAAACAGCTAAAGAAGTAAAAACTGATAAAATAGTTCTTTATCCTTATGCACACTTATCATCAAATTTAGCAAAACCTTCTTTAGCTCTAGAGTTGCTAGTTGAAGCAGAATCAAAACTAAAAAAGAATTTCAAAGTAACTAGAGCTCCATTTGGGTATTACAAAGAATTCGAGTTCAAATGTAAAGGACATCCTCTAGCAGAATTAAGCAAAACATTCTCATCATCAGGAGATTTAGAGGTAAAATCAAAGATAGTATCAAAAGAAGAGCCAATAGATCATAAGAAACTATTGTCTCAAATATCTCGTTCCAAACTAGACACTTCAAAATTAAAAGATAATGATCACAGAATTTTAGGTCAAAAGTTAGATCTATTCAGTTTCAACGAAGTTGCTCCGGGAATGGTATTTTGGCACAACAATGGTCTAATAATCTATAATGAATTAATTAATTTCTGGAGAGAAGAACATAAGAAAGAAGAATATCAAGAAATAAAAACTCCTCAAATTATGGATAGTAAGTTATGGAAAGTTTCAGGTCACTGGGACAAGTACAAAGACAATAATTTTACGACAGATTATGAAGGAAGACCATTTTTAGTCAAACCAATGAACTGTCCTGGTGGAATGCTTGTATTCAAAGCAAATTCAAAGTCTTACAGAGACTTACCTTTAAGAGCTTCTGAAATGGGGACAGTACATAGAACTGAACTATCAGGAGTTCTAAATGGACTATTCAGAGTTATTCAATTTACTCAAGATGATGCTCACTTATTCTGCGCGGATGAATCTCAAGCAGAGCACGAAATAATAAACGTAGCAAAACTAATTCAGAAATTTTACAAGAAGTTTAACTTAGAATTTGATCATGTAGAACTGTCAACTAGGCCAGAAAAAAGAATAGGTTCTGAAGAGATGTGGGATAATGCAGAAAAAATGTTATCCAAAGCCCTAGATAAATTAAAAATAAAATATAAAATAAATAAAGGAGATGGAGCATTTTACGGGCCTAAAATAGACTTTCACGTAAAAGATTCTTTAGGAAGAACATGGCAACTTTCAACAATACAGTTAGACTTTGCGATGCCAGAACGTTTTGAATTAGAATTTACTGACAAAGATAATAAACAAAGAAGACCTATTATGTTGCATAGAGTTATTTATGGTTCTCTAGAGAGGTTTATAGGAATTCTTCTTGAACATACAAACGGAGCATTGCCTTTATGGTTATCTCCTAAACAGGTAAGAGTAATTTCTTTCACAGATAGAAATAATAAATCTGTAGAAAAATTAGCTCAAGAATTAAGGCAGGAAATTCCAAGCCTTAGAATAGACACAGATACTCGATCAGATACTGTTCAGTCTAAAATCCGTGATGCTGAAATGCTAAAGATAAATCATATTATAGTTCTAGGAGATAAAGAAGAAGAAAATAAAACTCTTGCAGTTAGACCAAGAGGAAAGAAACCAGAATTTGGAATAAAGAAAGAAAAATTCATTTCTCAATTAAGAGAAGAGTTAGAAAAAAGAAATTAATATTTACTAACGCTTACTCTGTATCTAGTATTTACATCTAAAGCTTCATCCCTAATATCAACTAAACCAAATTCCAATATTCTTCCATTCCCTAAAGGAATTCCATATGAGACTAAATAATGAGTAACATTAACCCCTCTAATATCTCCACAAGATCTTTCAACCGTTTCCATGATTTCTCCAAGTTTTCTCACAACAGTCTTTCTCCAAGGAAGAACCTTTGTAAATCCAAAAAGCCGAGATTTTATTTTTCTACCTTGAGACTCATCAAAAAGTTCAGCATCTGGCTCAGGCCAAACACTCATTTCATCCATGAACATATCAAATAATCAAAGATTTAAAATCTTTCTTATCTAAATATTTATATATCAACATTTCAATAAACTTGAATAAAAAGAGTAAAATGAAAATTCAACCATACGTTCAGAAGTTGCAAAATTCTGAAAAATATAAAAAATTCATTAAAGACCATTCAGAATCTTTCCTTGTTGCAGGATTCTTTGTTCTAGATTATGAAACAGGAATGAATATCCACCAAATAGATTACTATGTTCCCTCTAAGAGGCAGGTTGCCGCATTCAACTTAGACGGCGAAGTTGAAGTCCGTCTTCTTGATATGATGCACAAAGACAAGAAACCAGAAAAACTGGACTTAAGAACAAAAATAGACCTTGATGCATTAAAAGGAATTCTTGAGGATGAAATGAAAAACAGAAACATTACCGAAACAATAAAAAAGTGTGTTGCAGTAATTCAAATGGTTGATGGAAAGAAATTGTGGGTTTTAAATTGTGTTCTATCAGGAATGGAAATCTTAAAAGCACATGTAGATGATGACTCTAGAACTGTCTTGAAGATGGAAAAATCTTCAATGTTAGACTACATTAAAAAAATGCCTCAAATCCCTCAACAACAAGCTCCTAAGGCAAATAAAGAAAATCTTCAAAAACAAATAGAACAACTCAATAAATTAAAAGAACAGTTAGAAAAGGAAAAGGCAAATTTAGAAAAGCAAGGTCAAAAACCGCAGCAAGAAGAACTTGAAGAACAGTAATTTATTTATGTTTCAAAGACCAAAGTTGTTTGGTGTATCCTCTTGATTCACAATCTTTCTCAGTAAACCCTAAACCCTCTCTAACCTCAATTATCTTTTTCCTAGCACTATTAATTTCTTTAGGAGAACATAAAACCTCCAACTCTAAAAACCACCCTAGCTTCTTAACATAGTTTAATTCAATATTAACTCCGTTTCTTGTCTTATATAATTCGGTAGTTTTTTCCTTATGTAACCACTTACGAAATCCAAAATCATTTATTAAATCAAAAAAACCTTTGATATCAGATATTTGAAATTGAACTTCTTTCTTAGCATGAATCCCATTGACAAGACTTATTCTCTTTTTGAAATTGACCTCTCTAATTTTACCCATATCTCTTACACGTAAACTTTTTTCAGGATACTGAAAATATTCTAATGTATAAT
>CAYMJZ010000039.1:0-7441 GCA_964391445.1 Candidatus Woesearchaeota archaeon | reverse complement strand
AGGGAAATGTAAAAGCAAATGCAACTCTTGGAGCTTCTAATTTATGGAAAAGCGTTGACAATCCTTCTATTTACTATACTGCTAAAGTAGATAATGCAACAACTAATGGAATATCAGAGAATGGAACTTTCTTGGCGAGTTCTTCCGCTATAAGTTACATAAATGTTCCATTAGCCTCCTCTCCTTCTAGTTTGGTATCATCTTTCAATTACACCGACTCTGTAGATACTATCGAAGTTGACTTGAATGTAACAGTTCCTAGTACAGAAGGTCCAGGGCTTAAGAATTCTACAATAACATTTACTTTTGTTCTTAGTCATCAGGAGATATATGTTTAATAATAAAACTATTTTGATAATAGACGCAATTCTTTTACTTGGAGTTTTAACATCTGTATTTTTATTAGTAGGGTATTCTCAGCCTTTAGCTATCGCTCCTTTATCTTCAGATAATGTTAATTTACTTTTTGTTATTCCTGCAGAGGATTATGTTTTGATAGATACTAACTCGAAATTTGATTCTCCTAAAACTTTATTTATAGACGAAACTAATTATTTTGAATCTGGAAGATATTTTATAAAATTTTTTGATGGAAATGCAAGTGAAATTAGAGAAGTATTTTTTGAGCTTGATGTAGAAGTAGTCTTAAAAAAATTAGACAACAATAATTTAGGTTTCTTTAATATTGGAAATTCTGATTTAAAAATAGATACTTATGATACGGGCACTTTGATAGATAGCTCTCTTGCATATTCTGGAGGAATTGATGAATAAATTATTTATTATTATTGTAATGTTAATTCCACTTAGTTCGGCATTTGGAATTACTCCTGCTCAAAAAATATTTGATTATTCTCCTGGAACAGAACAGACTTATTCTTTTGAGATAGTTAATTCTGAAAATAAGAGGGTTAATTTGGTTATTCTTCCCGATGGAGAGTTAAAAGATTATGTTTCTCTTTCTCAATATTATGTTACTCTTACTCCAGATATACCCTCTATAGCTATAACTTACAAAGTAAAGATTCCTTCAGGTCTTTCTCCAGGACCTCATTATGCAGATATAGTTATTACAGAGGTTCCTGATGCTTCTTCATCTTCTTCTACAACCTTTGTAGGTTCTATTGTTGGAATAGTTACTAAAGTTCTGATTGATGTCCCATATCCGGGAAAATATGCCCAGTCTGATTTGAGTATAAGTTCTACAAATGAAGGAAAAACGGCATTTGTCATTCCTCTTGTTAGTAAAGGTAAATTAGATATCGCAAGAGCTAGAGCGATAATAGATATATTTACTCCATTAAATGAAAAAATAGCTACATTGTCAACTCAAGAAGTCTCAATTTTATCTGGTGAAAGAAAAGAGCTTTCTGTTGAATGGGATGTTTCAAGTGTTTCTCCTGGAAGATATTTTGCTTATGCTACCGTTCTTTATGATGAGTCAGTTTTAAATTTGGAAAAAGAATTTTCCGTCGGAAAAGATACATTAGATCTTAAGAGTGTAGAAGTGAATGATTTTAGTTTAGGAGAAATAGCAAAGTTTGAATTTTTGGTTGAAAATACTCTTAATTCTCCTGCAAATGATGTATATATTTCTATGCAAGTATTTAATGGAGATGATGAGGTAATGGCAGATTTCAAATCTGCAACTTATACTCTAGAACCTTTCTCAAGTAAATTATTAGTTGCTTTCTGGGATACTGAAGGGGTTAGAGTAGGCAACTACAAGGCTAAGGCATTTATTAATTATGGTCAGAGTTCTATGCAGAAAGAATTGACTTTAGATGTCTCGGAGAATGATATTTCAGTGATAGGAGTAGGTTATGTAGTTAGTTCCGCAAGTTCCTCAGGAAATAGTTCACTAATCACTGTTTTAGTGATTGCTGTAGTAGTTTTAGTTCTGCTTAATCTTACTTGGTTCTTGCTTCTTAGAAAAAAAGCAAGTAAAAAATAAACTTCTTCAAAAAGTAGGAAATGTTTAAATATAGAAACTTTGTTATCTTTCTATGGCTGATGTAAAGAAGGTGGTTGTAATTTTACTTGTAATTACTCTTGTTCTTTCAGCAGTATCTGTGGTATTTAATTTAATGATCTATAATATGAAGTCTGATCAACCAAAGATAAAGACATCTTCGTCTAATGTTGGAAATGTTGGTTTTGTTGTTGAGAGTAATAATGCAGAAGAGGTTCAATATCCAAATGGCAGATAATAGTTCTAAGGCAGTTACTGTTTTTGCAGTTTTCGTTTTTATAATTTCTATCTTCTCTGTAGGAGTCTTTTATTTGTCTGCTAAGACTTTATTTAGTACTATTTCAGGTTATGCTACTAGTACTGGAGAGGCCAATTTAACTGTAGAATCTGCTGTTATAATAAACTTCACTAGTGCTAGAATTAACTGGGGAAGTGGAAGAGTGAATGATGGATTTTCTTCTGCAGGTCTTAATACTTTTCCTACTAATAATGTTACTAATGGTAACTGGACATTACAAAATGGTGGGGGATTAAGAATAGAGAATTTAGGTAATGTTAATGTTACTCTTAATTTGTCTGGAACTAAGACTGCTGCTCAGATGATTGGTGGTACTGTTCCTATTTATAGATGGAATGTTTCTACTTTCGAGTCTAACTCTTGCACTAATGCTACTGGAGGAAGTTCTGTATTACCTTTGAATATCTTCTATGATGTTAACACTACAACTGCTCTATTCTGCAATAGATTCCAGTTTCTCGATGACAGAGATGTTATAAGAATAGACTTTAACTTATCTATTCCTTCAGATTCTTTAACTGGTGCTTTGGGGGATACAATAACTGCCACAGCTTTCGCAGCTTCTTGATTCTGAAAAGATATTTAAAAGGACGTTTGTTTTTTTGATCATGGCTTTAAGAGGTTTAGTTCTTATCTTTCTTTTTATTTTGTCTATGTCTTTTGTTTCATCTATAGGAATATCTCCTGCTATAAAAAATATAAATTTTGAGCCAGGTAAACAGGTAAATATAACGTTTTATGTATTGGACGCTGTTGAGGGATCTGTTTATGATATTTCCTTGAGAGGAGGAAAACTAGTAAATTTTTCTTATTTAAGTGTAACTCAAGTTGTAGGTGCTGGTTCTTTTACTTTAACTATAAATTTTCCTTATGAATTTGATGATTTTGGGGAACAGGCCGTTAGTGTTAGTGTTAAAGAAAGACCTTCTGAAACTTCTTTTATTAATACTTTGATAGAAATAGGTTCTATTGTTAAAACATTTGTACCATATCAAGGTTATTATGGAGATCTTAATCTTAATATTCCAGATGTTAATGTTAACGAACAGATTCCTGTGGAATTATATGTAATTAATAGAGGAGATAATCCTCTAGAGATAAAGGAAGTTTTTGTAGACTTTATATCTAGTAATGGAAATATTGTAGATACGCTTAACTTTACACCGGTTAATATTTCAGTTTCAGGTGATCGATATTTTAGAAAATACCTATCTTCTGAAAGAATAGAACCTGGAAATTATATTGGAAGCGCTAAAGTTTATTATCAAGATATAATCAGCGAAGTAAACAGGTCTTTTAGAGTTGGCTCTCTGTTTGTTAATGTCTCAAATTATACCAATTATATTATTGGTAAAGGAATAAAAAAGTTTTATGTTAGTCTTGAAAGTAGATGGAATTCTCCAATATATGGGGCTTATGTGGATGTTAATCTTACAAATGGAGAGCAAAGCACTAACTTTAGAACTCCTTCTATAGATATTCTTCCTTGGGAAGAGAAAACTATAGAAAGCTATATCGATACTGAAAATCTTGATGGATCTTATGACCTTTATTTAAACGCTACATATCACAGTCAATCTACATTTGTTAAAGGTAGTTTGATAATAGTTCGAGATTATGAATTTATAGTTTATATTATTTCTGCGCTTGTTGCCATTGTAGTCTTTATTGTTTTATACTTTATAGTAAAAAAATTATTTTTTAAGGGTAAGAGAAAATGAAGAGTTTAACAGTATTGTCTTTTTTTATTTCTTTAGTAGTATTAGTTATGAGTTCATCGATTTATTTTTATTATATATCTCCAATTTCAGAGTTTACTTATTCTACAACTGCCTTTGTTACTCAAGATACTGCGGGATTTGATGTCAATACTAGTGCAATAACCTTTGGTAGTATTATAATAGGAGGGACATCTACAAGATCCATATTGGTAAATAATTCGTACCCTTTTCCAATAAGGGTTAAACCAGAGATAGAAGGAGATATAGCTCAACTTGTCACATATGATCCTACAATAATAAATCCATATAACACTTCTAAGTTTTATTTAACCATATATGCAGATTCTTATGATCTTGTTGGCAATTATACGGGGAACATTACTCTTAAGTTGATGAGGGCTTAATAAACTATTTAAGACCCATATTTCTTTTAAAGATATGATTTATATAAAGAGACCATTGTTTTTTTTACTTATCTTTTCTGCGATTTTATCTATTCTTAGTTTGATATTTTCTTTGTGGGTTTATATCTATGATTATAACTCAAAACTTGCAGGCCACTCTTCTTCAGAGGCAAGCGTAGGTGTTTTTATAGAAACTTCAAATGCAACTTGTGGAGATAACTTATGTAATGGTGCAGAGACTTGTTCAACTTGCTCTAGTGATTGTGGTTCATGTCCTGTAAGTACAACAGGGTCTACAGGAGGTTCTGGAGGATCTGGTGGTGGCGGAGGGGCATATTCTTCTCCTAATTTTGCTCTAAGCGAAGATAATTTTAATATAAAAATAGTTTCTGGAGAAAGCGAAACTAACGAAATTATCTTAGAAAATACTGGTTCTGGCACCATAAATATCTCCGTAAGCATTACAGGAATAGAAAATTATATTATTTTCAACACAAATTATATATCTTTGAATCCTGGAGAAAGAGCTCCTCTTAGATTTACCATAAATGCTCCAGAACCTGGAATATATGCCGGAAAGATTTTACTTAATTATCAAGGAATTTCTAGAGAAGTTTTAATTTTGTTAAACGTAGTTAGTGAAGGAGTTTTATTTGACGCTACGGTTACTGTCCCCGATTTATATCGTGTTTTAAGACAAGGACAGAGGCTTCCTGCTTTAATAGAGTTATTAGAGGTTGGAGGAGAAACAGGTGTTGATGTTACAATGAATTATGTAATTAAAGACTTTGATGGAAATGTTAGATATACAGAATCTGAAACTTTCTATGTTTATGGAGCTAAGAGTTATAGCAAGAGATTTTCAACTTTAGGATTGGAACCAGGAGATTATGTTTTAGGAGTTGAGCTGATATATATTGGAGGATTTGCTACGTCTACTGCCCATTTCAAGATTTCTGATTCTTTGATTACTCCCCAAACATGGTTTGCTTTGGGTGCATTTGTAGTTGCTTTGATAGTTTGCGTTCTTGCAGTTATATTCTTTAGACATTCAGGCAATAAATTTAAACCTAAAGTAAGGAGATATTAATATGAAAAAAATGTTTATTGCTTTGATTTTTTGTTTATTTTTTGTAAGTGCTTTAGAAACTCCCCATACTGTTGAGATAATAACTGCTAGGGGAAATGCTGTCTTTCCAATAAGTTTCTTTAATTCTGATAGCGCAGGTACTTATACTGCGGAACTTGAAAATGAAAAGATTGTTAGGCTTGATTCTAACTCAATTAATGTAGCTAATGAGGATTTTGGTTCTTTCAATTTAATTGTTGGAAATGATGAAATCACTAATGGAGTTTACTTTGATAATCTTGTTATTATGAAAGGCTCTGAGATTTTTCAAAGAATTCCTGTAGTTGTTGGTCTTGAGTCAAGAAGTTCTGAAATAGAGTATGATGTTTCTATAGATTTTGATCCTAATTCTGATATATCTGTAATTTCAGGAGAGACAGTTCTGTCTCCCTTAATTAACGTCTATAAACTTAATTACAATAATCCTGGCTCTAACGCAGTGGCTTTGACTTTTTCTATATATTCTATTGATGGAAACTTATTGAGCTCTTCAGAAGAAGTTGTTTCTGTTTCGAGACAAGCTTCTTTTGAGCATTTCTTCAATCTAGGTTTAACTGAATCTGAAGAAGTTTTAATTGTTGTTTCAGCTAGGAAGGAAAATTCTTTTGGTTTGGATATGTTACAGGCTTCTTTGTCTAATAGTTTGTTATTTAGTCCTCCCGTGGATAATTACACTCCTAGAATTTATATTGGGGTCTTCATTTTTTTAATTTCTTCAATAATGTTAATTAGTTATTTATGGTATAATCGTTCTACGAATCAGGCGAAGGATTGGAAATCTGAGCTTGAATATGTCAAAAGGACTCAATTTAGTGATGCTGCAAAGAGTATTAGAAGATTGGAAGCTCAGAAAGATGTTTTACAAAGAGCTTATTCTTCTAAATACATCTCTAAAAACTCTTATGATTCTGCTATTGGAGAGATAAATAAATTATCTGATAGGTTAAAGAAACGTTTATAAACAGATTTGATTTATTCTATCGAGAGGAACATGGTACAAAAACAAAAATCAGCTCTTTCTGGCGCTATTAAAGATCTTGAGAATGAGATATCTTCTTTGGGAAAGGAAAGAGATTCTTTGAAGAAATCCATGGAAAAGGCAAGTTCTAGTATATCTGAGACTCGCAAGAAAGAAACAGAATTACAGCGTTTACTTGCTAATTTAGCTGAAAAGGAAGCTAAGCTTCAAGAGCATAAAAAAGAACTTTCTGGTAAGTCAGATAAGGTTTCTGATAAGATTGCTAAGATGTCTAAAATAAAATCTGAAATGAAAGATATTTGATTTATGATAATTCGTCTTTCCCATAAGGGGAAAAATATTTCTGTTCCTGTTAAAAAAACTGGTTTTTTTCGTAAGGGTCTTGGTTTGACATTTAGAACAAAAAATACAGATAATTTACTTTTTGATTTTGGAAAGTATGTTACTTGGCAAGGTACTCTAACTTCTTTTTTTGTCTTTTTCCCTTTTTTGGCATTATGGCTAGATAAAAATAATAAAGTTGTAGATTTTAGAATTGTTAAACCTTTTATTTTTTCAATAAAGCAGAATAGAAAATTTTACAAAATCGTCGAGATTCCTCTAAATAATAGAAATCTTTCAATAATTCGGAAATTTATTGCTTCTTCTGAACTAAAAGGATATTCTCGACGGTAAATTTCTTTTAGAGTTCGTTTTACCGACGGTAAATACAAACATTTAAATATAAGTTGAACTTTTTGTTTTGGAAGGAGGTTCAATGGGAAAAGTTATTGCAAAGAACGTCGTTAAGCGCCAACACGGTTATCTTTACTATGTTGATGCGCACGGAAACGTTTGTGAGGCTAAAATGTCTCGCGGCGGGAGAAAGAAGAAGAAAAAGTAACTAGTTAGTTGCTTTTTATTTTTTATTTTTTATTTTTTTTATTTTGGATAGGTTT
>CAYMJZ010000038.1:4816-7455 GCA_964391445.1 Candidatus Woesearchaeota archaeon | reverse complement strand
CTCCCCAACATAAGTTTCTATGAACTCTTGTAATTGGATCTTAGCCGTTTCAGTTAACTTATCGATACGTAATCTACCGATAATGTAGTATATCTTGTCTCTCTTTTCCGGACCTATATAAACCTTTTCTTTAACAACTATTTGAGCCCCTCTTACCGGAGCAAGTTCAAGCAAAGCAAGATGTTCGGTTCCTATTGCTTGTACAACAGGCCTCATATTTCCAGCCATTGGATATCCATTCGCTAGATAATCTAATACTAAAGCATAATCGTCTTTTTTCATCATGTTTAGTACTCCTTAACCGCCGCTAAAATATCATTAATCTCTTTTTCATCAAGAGAGACATCATTCAATATTTTGTTTAAAGAATCCGCGTCTTTAGGAAGCAGGTCCACTATTTTAACAATTACATCTTCTTTAACTTTCAAGTTTCCCAAACTTCTCAAAGAATTCAAAAGTTTATCTGCTTTTTCTTTGTCTAGTTTAGAAAATTCTTTCAAATAGTCTCTTAATTCTGGCTTACTTTCAAGATCTCCTGCAAGTTCCTTTACATCTCCTAAGTGTACTGGAGTCATTTTTAATATCATTTTTTAGTCACCTCTATCTTCTTCAAATGTACTGGTTTAACAATATAAGTTTTGGGTTTTGTAAAATCTTTTACTGAAATGATATAAGATTCTCCTCTTTTTCCGATTACTACACCTGTTCTTCCTTGCATTCTTTTAGGAAATCCGGGGCTTTGAACTGCCAAATCTCTAACAATGGCTACGCTATCTCCTTCGTTAAACTGTTGGAAATACTTTGTAAATGAAATTTTTCCCCTAGCTCTGATATTTTTGTTAGTCAGCATTGAAATATCTGATGAGGGACCTTTAAAAAGCTTACGTAAGAATTAAGCCTATCTATTTGAAGTTACGCTACCTTGATAAAGATCACCTTTATCTCTAGCGGAACCCATGTTGCTTATAATTGCTTCAAACATCTTCTTGCCCCAAATACCATGTCCGCACGGAGTACAAACGTCAACAGCGCGATCATCAGTAATCTCTGACTTGCAATAAACACATTTATTCACCATTTTTTCCTCTTTTCAATCACTCAACAATTATCACTTTATAAATTTTTATGGCTTTTTTGTCAATCTTATTAACATTTATAAGTCCAGACTCCCAAACAATTTCATGAAAAAGATTTTGGTGATGTTAGCTCTAAGCTTATTCGTTATTCAATTTTCGTCGGCGTTATGTAATTTAGTTCCAACTTTAATTAATCAAGATCCTGTCGAAGCTGTTCCTGGAGAAACAGTTAAACTATTGTTTCAGATAGAAGGGACAGAAAATCCTGAATGTGGTAGAATAAATTTAGAGTTTGTAGAAGAATATCCTTTTACATTAGATTCTGGATATGCTAGGATTCAGACAATTCAAGGAGGAACTTATCAAAGAGATTTTAATTCATTTTGGATTGTACCTTATAAGGTAAGAGTTGCCTCGGATGCCCTAGACGGAGACCATAAATTAAGCCTTAAAACCTGGGTTAATTCAGATTCTCAATTAGCGAAAATAAATGACTTTAACATTACTGTTGAAGAAGTAAGGACAGACTTTATAGTTACTCTGGATAGTTATTCTTTTGCAACAAAGAAAATGTCTCTAGGCATAGTAAACATTGGAGAAAAAAATGCTCAAGCAATGACTGTAAAGATCCCAAAGCAAGATGCTGTTTCAGTTGAGGGTGGAAATGTAAAGATTCTAGGAGATTTAGACTCAAATGAAGATACGACAATTACTTTCGATGCTATCGCTACTTCTGGAAAAATATTAGTTGAATTAGAATACAATGATGAGATCTCTGAACGCAGACAAGTTGTAAAAGAAATCGAATTTAGCGAATTAGCTTTTGAGAATACAAAAGCAAAATCAGGAGTCTCTGCCGGTGCAATTATATTTTGGGTAATTTTAATTGGAGTAGTTGTTTATTTCTATATTCGCAGAAGCAAAAGAATAAAGCATCAAAGAATGCATTTACAAAAATTTGATAAATAATTTTATTCGTATCTCAAAGCCTTAACAGGTCTTATTTTTGAAGCTCTCCACGCAGGAACAATTCCAGATATTGCTCCCGTGATGGTCGCAAATAATATGCACCCTAAGAATAGTTGCCATGAATAATGAGGGCTTAAGAAACCCCATCCTGCAGCATCTAAGAAAGCTCCTGCAGCGCTTGTAATTAAGAATCCTAAGAATGTTCCTAACAAACCTGCAACAAATCCTAAGAAACCTGATTCGAATACAAATATTGCGAAAACTTCAGAATTCCTAGCTCCTATTGCCTTCATTATTCCTATTTCCTTGACTCTTTCAATAACCGAGGTTATTGTAGTATTTGCAGTATTTACTGCAGAAACAACAACAGAAATCAAAGCAATAAATATTACAAAATAAACAATATAGTCAAGAGCACTAGTAAATTGCTCAAGTAACTCTTCAAATGAAGCTACAAAGAAGTCTTCCTTACCTTCTTCAAGATTTCTGGATTTCCTTAATGAATCTTCAACTCTATCTATTGTTCTTTGAACATTTTGTAAATCTACTCTTGCAATTATCTGGCTGTATTTACCGGATCTATTAGGGTATAAT
>CAYMJZ010000038.1:0-4806 GCA_964391445.1 Candidatus Woesearchaeota archaeon | reverse complement strand
ATTCTTCAAAATATTCATTTGTGATATAAATATTAGAATCATCTTGAGGATTTCCAACTTGCTCAAAGAATCCAACCGCTCTTAGTTTCTGACCCTCGACTTCTAAATTATCATTTAAAGTCAACGCCTTAGGAAATATTTTATCATTTAACATATAATTATGTCCCAAGACAATTCTTCCATCATCTCCATTTCTCAAATCTCTTCCTTCTGCTATATCTATTGCAAATACATCTTGCACTAATTCAGAGTCATCTGGATTATAGCTTATAAGAAAAACAAATCTCTTTATTCTTCCATCAGTAATTTCCGCGGCACGAGAATACATTCCAATTGCTTCATAAACTCCTGTAGTTCTCTCAATTGCATCTATGTCTTCTTCCGTTAAAGAGAAAGTAGTATCTAATCCTGGTGCGCCGATTCCTTTAGGGATTATCATTATTTTATCTGCACCAGAACTTGATTGTAGATCATTTACATAATCAAACAATCCTTGTCCAAAACTTACAAATATGAAAATTGTAGCAATTCCTACAAGTATTGAAAAAATAGTCAAGAAACTTCTAGCTTTCCTATGAGCTATATTTTTCAATGAATATTTTATTAGTTCTTTGTTTATCATTTAACTCCTTAAGGCCTCCACCGGTCTTTGTCTAGCTGCTCTCCACGCAGGAACAATTCCAGATATTGCTCCAATGCAAAAGCTTCCTAAAAAGGTAAATAGTATAAGAATCCAGTTTATTTCGGGAGCGGTTGAAGCACCAAGAAAAGTGTTAATTGCAAAAGTTCCAAAATAACCTATAGCTATTCCAAATAATATTCCTACAGCACCTCCTACAAGTCCAAGAAGTCCTGCTTCAATGAAAAATTGATAAAATATGTCTGAATTCTTAGCTCCTATTGCCTTCATTATCCCTATTTCCTTCGTTCTCTCTAAAACAGACGTAGTCATAGTATTAACAATTCCTAATGATCCTACAATTATAGAAATAGCAGCAATCATTACAACAAAAACTTGTATGCCTGTAAGAACTTGATTAACTGTAGAAAGAGAAGCCTCAGGAGTTGAAACTTGAAAATCTTCTTCTCCGATTTTTACATCCCTTCTATCTCTTAACAATTCTTCAATTTCTAGTTCAGCAGCACCAACTAAATCTCTGCTCTTTACTTTAACTTCAATATAATCTACATTATCTCCTTCTGTAGATATCGTATCTATGTCTTGTTCATTTAAAAGAATTATAGAATCAAAAATAAAACTTCCTTTTTTTTCAAGAATTCCAACAACTTGATATTTATTATCATTTAGAGTTATTGAATTTCCAACTCTTATCGCTTTGTCAAATCCGCTCTTGTCTTCAAAATAAAAATTATTTCCTAAAATAACCTCGCCAGAATCTCCATCATCAAGAAGTCTTCCTTCCATAGGTTCAATATCCATTATTTCATATGCCAAATCTCTTTTATTTCCTTCAGCAACATTAGATGCAGTTCCTATAACTAGAATATCATTAAATTCGACTCTTACAGTGATAATTTTTCTTCCTATGGCTTCATCTACTGAATTAAGTCTTGAAATTGCATCTACATCATCCTCTGTTAAAGGATTAGATACACTAGTACCTGGAGGCCCGAAAGAATTTAATCCTCCGGCTTGAACTTCAATAACTTCTGTAGAACCAACTCCAAATTGAGAAACAATTGCCTGTCTCAATCCCCCTCCTAAACTAATTAAAGAAACTACTGTAGCAATTCCAATAAATATTCCAATCAAAGTCAGCCAGCTTCTTATTCCTCTTCTTCTAAGATTTTTGAAAGCTATTGACGCATAATCTAAGAACATTCAATACCTCCAAAATAATTATTCTTTCTTTCGGTTGCGTCTTCTAATTCTTCTATATACAATCCATACAACAAGCAATACAATAATAACCCCAACATAAGTAGTTGCATTACTTTTGTTTAAAATACCTTTCTCTATTGCCTCTTGTGGAGAGTATGCTCTTAAAGATACAGTTTCGATTATTTTTTGATCCTCATTATTGAAATTTTTATAGCTTACAATTACTGTTGCAGAAGAGAATCTGTTATTATAAATTACATCAAAAGAACTCGTCTCAAAGTCATCAGAATCAATTGTTCCTATATATTCTGAATTTTCAGAAAGAAATACAATATCATCTCCATCAACTTTAATCGAAACAAATCTAGCATCTGCGAGCCCTTTGTTTATGACTCTTATATCTAGAGTTCCTTCTTGACCAACAATAGCGTTCTGATTGCTTGCAACGATTTCTATCTCAGGTTCAGCAGAAACAAGTATTCCAATAGTTCCATCTTGTTCAATTTCATCATTTCCTTCATTATATTCTAAATTGTATCCAATTGAATAAGTTCCCGCAGGCAAACTATTTGAAACTCTAAACCTAAAAATAAAATTCTCTTCATCATCCTCATCTAATCTACTTAGAAATTCTTGAGAACTCCCTATTGGAATTATATTAGGGTTCAGAAAACTAAGTCTGACAGATAAATCTTCTACATCTTCATTAGCATCATTTTCAACAGATATTCTTATTATGCCTTCTTCTCCAGGAGAAACGCTATCGACCGTAATAGACTCTATAGTTAAAGCGCTGCTAATCCCCATTAACCCAACAAATAAAATCATAAATGCAAATATTTTATTCATATAAAATCGCAACAAATATGATTTATAAGTCTTACTTGTAAATTTAACACTCTAATAGTAACAATTACTTCTTACTTACCCAGACATTACCTTTTCTTACAGTGACTTTCTCAACTTTTCCATCTTTAAGCCAGTAAATCTTTTTTGCATGTCTTGTTGCAACATCAGGAGCATGAGTAATCAAGATTATAGTTTTTCCTTGATTGTTTAATTTAGTAAGCATATCCATAACATGCTCTCCAGTTTTAGTGTCTAGATTTCCAGTAGGTTCATCTGCCAATATTATCTCAGGATCATTTGCTAGAGACCTTGCAATAGCTACTCTTTGTTGTTGGCCTCCACTTAACTGATTCGGGTAATGGTCCATTCTAGTATCTAGCTCTACTAATTTCAAAAGTTCCTTGCTTCTTTGCATTCTTTCTTCTAAAGGAATTTTTTGAAAAAGCATGGGAAGCATCACGTTTTCTCTTGCAGTTAAATTAGGGATCAAGTTGAAACTCTGAAAAATAAATCCTATTTTTTTACCTCTAAGTTGTGCTAGTTCAGACTCTCCAAATTTTTCTATATCCACTCCTTCCAAAAGTATTTTTCCATTTGTTGCTAAATCCAAACTTCCTACAAGATTCATGGCGGTGCTTTTTCCACTACCACTAGGGCCCATTATGGCAACAAAATCCCCTTTTTCAATAACGATATCTATTCCGTCTACTGCTTTTACAACAGAATCCCCCATGTGATAATGTTTAGTAACTCCTTCAAGAGCAATCAGATTTTCAGCCATACTAAAAAGTTTACATGGGAATATAATAATCTTTGGGTAGGAAACCTTTAAAAATGGTCAAATAGCATTATTACCATGATAATTCCAGTTAGATGTTTTGGATGCGGTAAACCTATCGGACAGATGTGGGAAGAGTATAAGAAAAGAGTTAGCACTGGCGAAGAAGCTGGTAAGGTCTTGACAGATTTAGGTTTGGAAAGATATTGTTGCAGGGCAGCTATTCTTGGACACGCAGATGTTCTCGAAGAAGTTTCAAAATTCAAAAAATCCTAATTTTTTAATTCAAAAAATTAATCTCTATACTTTAAAAGATGCTAAAGCAACTATAAAATGTAGTAATATAGATATGATGAACATTTTTTTACTAAAATAATTCCAATTTCCTATTAAAGGGAATATTTGATCAAGTATCATGCTAGAGCTTATGCCTAAAATCAAACTATTTATTGAAGTAAATCCTTTAGAATATATTAGTAAAGAGGCAATAAAAAAGATTATTGCAGCAAAATGAATTGAGTGCCAGTTAAACCCTGTTTTTATTCTTAGCCATCCAGTTATAGTATGGGGATTATCTTCATTGTCAAAATAATCATTAGCTCTGTATCCAAAATAAGCCCAACTTCTTACTATCGCAAAAGTAATAATTAAACTTAATACAAACGGGCTCATTTAATTTTCCAAGCATTCCTCTTCTTACAGCTAGGACATTCAACGTATTTATAATTTTTCGAAACTCTTACTTTTCCAAGCTTTAAGTCAGAATAGCATGATTTGCAGAATCTTTTTCTATATTTTTTAAGGCTTATTCTAAAAGCCATTGCAAGTTTTTTTATTTTCTTAGTTTCTTTTGAATTTAGAGAATCTTTAGAAAAATATTCTTCTATCTTATTGCTAGCATCGCTCTTTGAAAGACTTTTCATTGAATCATATACTATTTAGAATATAAAAAGAAAACGAAGACAGCATCCTTGCTTTGCCTCTTGACGGAGACTACAACAAGCGGACGTGAAGGGCTTAACTTCTGTGTTCGGAATGAGAACAGGTGTTTCCCCAGCACTATGGCCGTCTTCAAAACTGAGTTAAATGTTACATTTATAAAACTTCCTATTCACACATTTTTAAGCAAGTGTAACGAAGTGGTCAAACGTGCGGGACTCAAGATCCCGTGGCTTAGTGCCTTCAGAGGTTCGAATCCTCTCACTTGCATAAACTTACTCCGTAGCGAGTTTCCGAGCATGTGAGGAAGGTCGAGCAAGAGAGGAAGTTTATTCTTGATCATGCACCCGTAGCTCAGCCTGGATAGAGCAACTCCCTCCTAAGGCGTAGGTCGTAG